>JAZNDR010000041.1:0-2743 GCA_045588185.1 Candidatus Scatosoma sp.
TCTTCCGTTTCTACGGGTTCTTCGTAAGGTTCGGCGGAATAGATAGATTTTCCGCAATAGGAAATATCCACGATATCTTCGGGATACAAATGGTTTCGCTCCCCAAAGGTACGCTCAAACTCACGCCTATCTTTCGCGGGCATAGCCCAATCGGAATAATACGTTGACGGGTCCCGTCTTAACTCGTTCGCTTCCATTTTGAACGTCAGCGTTTGCCCTTCCTTATACGCCGTCACCGACAAGGTTTTCGCGTCCGTACTTCTCGCCGCCGTCATAACGTCACGAAGTCGGCGCAAAGATGTGTCTTTTAAGTTCTCAATCCCTTGTAATTCCGCTTTCAACACTTCGTTTTTATTCAGCGCAAGCAATATCCGTTCTTGATGCTTCGCAAAATATTCTTGCGCTTCTTTTTCGATAAATGCAGACGGATTGCGAAGATAGGACAAAAGCTCCGTATCCCGTTTCCATTCGTCAAAACTGTATCCACATTGATAGGTGATTTCTTCGGGCGTTCTGCCTTCTAAAAAGAAACGCCGTCCGTCGTTAATAACGCCGTAATTGCGGTAATATTCCAAATCTTTCGAGTCGCTGCCCAACAACCTTGCAACGTCTAAATTTGCCACGTCGTTATTTACCCACGCCTCGACCTTGGCGCATACTCCTTTTGTTATATTCTCTTTCATCTGATTGGTGTAGGTCTTTACTTCTATTTCAGGATCGATATCTTCAAAATAACCGTGTGCAAAATATATCTTACCTTCAATTTTGCTGTATATCCCCGAATCTTCAAAATCTTCTCTGCGCCGTACCACGTCTTCTTTATCATAACAATACTGCCGATAAAGATAAATAAATTCTTCGTCTTTCGGTACTTTTATAAATACTTGCGTTCCGTGTCTGGGACTATCGTCTATCAGCGGACGGTAGGACTCGTCTTCCAGCCACACCCGCAATTCTTCTTTGCTTACCATTCTTTTACTCCTTTTTCATAGTTTTCTTTTATAATCTGCCCAAGCGCAGATATCACGGGAACGGTCACCGCGTTCCCTGCCATCTTATACAAATGTCCGTCTTTCAAGCCCGTCGCTTCCGCTTTATAAAACTGCTCGTCCGTAAAGCCTTGCAACCGCCAGCATTCTATCGGCATCAACCGTCTTACCTTGCCGTAGCGGATGATGCCGTGCCTATCGCAAACCGTCAACGCAAACATAGGCTCGTTCGGTTCTTTATACCGCCTTCCTTGTTGCCGCACGTACTCTTTTGCAGGCGTTAATATCGCACGCGGTTCTTCTTCAATGAATACGCCCGAGTGTTCGCCCTTGCGATTGCTTATCCCCGAATCCTGTCTTGCCGTAATACATCTTGCCGTTTCCGTTAAGTTCGGCGGTGGATTCATGTCAATAAAAAAGTAGCCCTGCGAGCTACTCGTCGTGAGCGTGTGCGCCACCTTATCCCCCACCCGTCCACGCCGTGAATTCATACCTGGGTATGCCAAATCAATGCTATCCCCAGGATATGCGAGCTGATAGCCTTGCTTGGTTTTCACTTTTATCGGCAGGTTTACGTCATATAAACCTGTCTTCCCGCCAAAACCGCCCGCCTCGCTCGTGAGCGTTATTCCGACTCCTCTTGGAGTGTAGATTCTGTTCCCTTCTCGTCCAGGGATAATTTGCTGAGTAGTCTTTCCATTTGCCTCTCGGAAAGAAAATATTTTTCCGGCGCATTTTTCTCTAAGATATCCGATAATATACACTCTTTTTCGGGCTTGGGGAACACCGAAATCCTTGCTGTTAAGCACCTGCCAGCAGACATCGTACCCCAACTCAGAAAGCGCGCCGAGGATGGTTGCAAACGTTTTGCCGTTGTCATGCGACAGCAAGCCGGGTACGTTTTCAAGGAAAAGATATGCAGGTCTTTTAACGGCTGCGATTCGAGCAATCTCAAAGAAAAGTGTTCCCCTTGCATCGTCGAAACCTGCCCTTCGTCCAGCGAGTGAAAAAGTTTGACAAGGGAATCCTCCGCAAATAACGTCGATATCCGGCATATCGTTTGGGTTGATTTTTGTTGCGTCATTGAAATATACCTCCTGTGGTTTTATATCGTAAATTGCGTTGTACGCTTGGTTTGCGTGCTTGTCGATTTCGCAGTGTCCTACGCATTCAAAACCACCGATTGATTCGAGTCCGCTTCTAAATCCGCCTATCCCTGCGAACATATCAAAAAAGCGAATTGCCATACACAATCCGCACCCGTTCGTTTATTCTTTTTTGTCTATCCTGTTACTTTCATCACCTCACATTGTCATTGCCATGCCTTCGGATTCTTCCTCGTCTTCGGGTTCGTCGCCCTCAAAGGATTTCTCTCTTTCCGCTTGCGATTCGTCTTCATCTTCGCTATCGTCGGGCGTTTCGTCGCCGTCGCTTTGGTCGCCGTTTTGTTTTTGCGCAAGCCTTTCCATTTCAAGTTCTTCCCTATCCAGCTCTTGCTTGATTAAGTTATACATAAACCTGTTTTGCCTTAACCCGTTACGCTCCAAATAGTCTTTTACTTCTTGGTAAAAACTTTCGGGGACTTGGAACGCTATCGTGCGTTGCTTTTCGGGCTTTTGCGGCTCTGCCGTCTGCTCTTTCGCGTTCACCAAACCGTTTATAGCTTGCGTGATGAACGTTTCCATATTCATATCCCCGTGGTCCGCCATATATTGCTTGGCTTTTGCGTGCAATTCTACGTCTACCTTTGTGGT
>JAZNDR010000042.1:0-27491 GCA_045588185.1 Candidatus Scatosoma sp.
GCCCATTCTTTCATACCGAACTACGCCGTCTACAAGCGCGAAAAGGGTGTCGTCTTTGCCGATACCAACGTTCGTGCCGGGGTGGATTTTCGTACCTCTCTGACGGACGAGAATGTTACCAGCGAGAACGGGTTGACCGTCGCTGCGCTTCGTGCCAAGGCGTTTCGCCTCGCTGTCTCTGCCGTTGTGAGAAGAACCGGTACCTTTCTTATGAGCGAACAAACGAATAAAAATCATTTTTCTTATCTCCTATTCTTCGAAATTTCTCTGCGTTTTAAAAACGCCGTTGCAATTAAAGCTCGATTTTTTCGATCTTTACTGCGGTGAAGGGCTGTCTGTGGCCCTGCTTCTTACGCTCGTTCTTCTTGGCTTTATACTTGAAAACGATAATTTTCTTCGCCTTGTCCTGCTTAACGACCGTAGCGGTAACCTTTGCCGACGCAACTTCCGCGCCCGCTTTGATACCGTTCTCGTCGGAAACCATAAGCACTTTAAAGGAAACTGCGTCGCCTTCGTTTGCCGCGAGTTTTTCTACGCGTACAACGTCGCCTTCCGCAACCTTATACTGCTTGTTTCCGTTATCGATGATAGCGTACATAAAGTTTTTACCTCCTCTTTCCAGTCTCGAAGAATACCCAAGGCGCGCTATTTTCAAGGAAAAATCCCTATTTTTTAGCGACTTAAAAAAGCCCGTTTCTATCGGCTCGGGTACTACTATACCATATTTTAATAGTAGCCGTCAAGCATTTTTGCGTACTTTTTTCATTTTTTTGTATATACGGCGAAGAAAAAAGCCACGCTAAAAGAAAAAGGAGAAATAAAAATGGAAAGAAATAAAAAAGCAGAAGAAGTCTTGGCGGAAATTTACAGAAACGCCCAGCTTGCCATTCAATCTATCGTTGATATCACCCCCCAAGTGGACGACGAGGAAGTAAAAGCCGAGCTTGCGGCACAGCACGAGGCGTACGAAGGATTTTCCGCGCGCGCGGCGATGATTGCAAAGGACAGAAACATTGAATTAAAAGAACCGAACCCGTTTAAAAAAGCAATGATGTGGGGTTCTATCAAGATGAGCTCGATGTCGGACAATTCCCGTTCGCATATAGCGGATATGATGGTGCAAGGCACGGTAATGGGAATCACGGCGTTGCGTACCTCGGCGGGGGATATTGAGCCGGACGGAGCGGACGAGATATACACCTTACTTGACGAAATGATAAAAGCGGAAGAACAATTTGAAAAGAAGTGGAAAGAATACCTTTAATAAACAAGGAAGCGGAGCTTTTGCCCCGCTTCTTTGTCGGTTATAGCATATTTTGATAATTGGACGAGCCGTATAAAATGCGCAATATGTAAACGCTTTCTTCCGCTTCGTTTACCGTGTAAAAAATCATGTAATTTTCCACACGCACCCAACGAACGGCAACGCTTGTGCCCTCTTCATTACCCACAAGCGTACCCGAAAAAGGAAAAGCTTTTAAGTTTTCAATAGTCTTTCTGATTTTAGAAAGTAAGTTTTGTGCCGCCTGAGGTGCGCAAAGAGTGTTTGTGATATATTCTGCGGTTTCGTCAAGGTCGAAATGAACGGCAGGGGCGTATTCTATATTAAATATCTTTTCCATATTTCGCCCTCATTTGTTCCCAAAAATCTTCGTGTGAAAGGGTGGGTGCGCCGTTTTCCAGCTCGGTTACCGCTTCTTGCAATTTCGTGTGAAGCTCCTCTTTCGAAGAAAATACCCAACGGGGCTTTTTGAGTGCAAAGGGGATTCCGCCGTAGTTAATCGCTTGCCGTAAAAATAAATTTAACGCCGTGGACATATCCAATCCAAGCTCCTCAAAAATAGCAGTCGCTTGATTTTTAACGTTTTCATCTACTCTAAAATTGATTGTAGTCATAATAGTACGCTCCTTGTATACATATAGTATATACATTATACACACAAAAAGTGATTTTGTCAATAGGATTTTAAAAAATAAATGCAAAACAAAGAGGACAGAAAAAATATTCTGCCCTCTTTGCGTGTAAATATGTTGCTATGATACGGTTTTTATAATAACGATAAAAAATCCAACAAAAACATATACAATAAAGGAAACAGAGAAACTTCTCCGTTCCCCTTATTGAAGTGACAACCAGCGATATGGTATAACCATATATGATTATACTATACAAAAATGTATAAGTCAAGCATATTTATACATTTTTGTATAAAATTAAATAAGGAGGGATAAGATGTTGGATTACGGGGAAGCTTTAAAATATCAAAGAGAAATAAATAATTTGTCGCAATCACAATTAAGCAAACAAACAGGTATTAAGCAAGAGAATATTAGTAGATGGGAAAAAGGCGCAGTTTTGCCAAATATAGATTTTTGTGTTCAGTTAGCCGATTTTTACGGTATTACATTAGACGAGCTTATAGGGCGTAAATAATAAGATAAGGATAGACGGGGAAGTCTATCCTTTTTTGTTGTTCGCCATAGCGATTGACCGCTTGCGCGGTAGAGGGCGCAAAACTTCGTTTTGCTTTATAAAAGGCTGTAACGCCCTGCGGGCGCGACTGCCGTCGGGGCGCAAAGGCTCCGCCTCTGCACTCCGCAAGGGACAATGCCCCTTGACCCCTTGTTGGGGCGGGCGTTATCGCTTTTGCGGTTTTACAAGCAGGGTTTTGTAGTCGGTGTAGACGACAAAACCTGCTTTGCTTTTGCTTGGCTTTTTCACAAACTTCCGCTTGCAGTAATCGACGGGTATCTTGTCCGACTCCCGTCCGTCCGAGTAATATGCGCAAAGTTCCGCGGCGTATATAAGCGTTTCGTCGCGTACCTGCCCCCCTCGTGCGGCAATTATTACGTGCGAAGAATGGTATTTTTGCGTGTGTAACCAAATATCGTCGGGGGACGCAAATCGTAATAATCGGTCGTTTTGGATATTGTTTCGACCTACGAAAATTTTATATCCGCCGTGCTCGTATTCACGGAAAGGAATAGGCGGTTCTTGCTTCGGTTTTTTGCCCGCCCGCGCTTTCGGCGCGCGCAATAGTCCCGCTTCCGTCAGCTCCGTTTCGATTTCTTTAAGGTCGGCGTCCGTTTACGCAAGCGCAATCGCTGAAAAAATACTCTCCGCATACGAGATTTCCGCTTCCTCCGCTTCTTTCATCGGCGTTAGAATTTCCCGCGCGCGCTTTTGTTTATTGTATTGCTTGAAATATTTTTGCGCGTTCTTTGCAGGGCTTAAAAGAGGGTCGAGCGCAATTTTTATTTTCCCGCCGTTTTCGTCGTACCAGTTATCGAGTTCTACGCATTTAATTCCCTTTTCTATCGCGTATAAATTCGCCGTCAGCAGTTCGCCCTTGATACGGTTTTCTTCCGCTTTTTCCGACTCTTTCAGCCGTTCTAACGCGTCCTGCAAACGCTTGGCGGCTTTCTTTTTTAGCGTACGCACCGCGCCCTCTAACCTGCGTTTTTTATCCGCAAAGCCTTTCTTGCTTTCGCGGGAAAAATAGAACTCGTCCTCCGCTTTGCAAAGGGACGGCATTTTTTCTCCGCCCTCTACTTGAAAGGCGAAAAAGTCCGTCGGTATGCCCTGCTCCGTTTTTAAATGCGGGTCGCAAGGCTCGTTTTCAAAAAACGCGGGCAGGAACTCCCAAAGCGGTTTATCCGCGCGCTTTACGATTTCCCGTGCGGTGGGCAAAGCCAACCCCGCAACGCTTTCGAACAGCCATTTGGCAAGCGATTCGTTATCCCAACCCTCGGGGCGCATCAAGGCAAAATTCTCAAACGCCGCGCGTATGCCGATACCGTTTAGCGGCGATAATTTATCCTGCGGCGCGGGGTATTCGTACTTCGCTCCCGCAAACAATACGCGGTGGTTTTCGTCCATTAAAGCGGTCGTTTTCAACGCGCCTAAAATGATGCCCTTTTCCACCAACACGATATTCGAATATTTCCCCATTAGCTCGCAAATCAAAACGCGGTCGCACTCCGAAAAATCGGTGGTGCAGTGCAGAGTGATTTCCACAATCCGTTCCTCGCCGTGCTGACGGATAGATAAAATTTCCGCGTTTTGCAGGTGTTTGCGGAGCAGCATGCAAAAATTCGGAGCGACGGGCGCGGGCTCTTTTTCGGTCGCCGAAAGACAAACGCGCGCGCCCGTCGCGTTTGCGCTTAAAATAAGTTTAACCGTCGATTTTCCGGTGTATATAATAAAGGTAAGCTCGTCTTTATCCACTTGGGAAATGCGGTTTATCTTCCCGCCCGTTAAAAGGCGGTTGAGTTCTTCCGTTAAGCGTCGAATGTGAAAAGCGTCCTGAGGCATAATTCGTTCCTTTTTCCTAAAACCGACTGCGGAAACGCCAAAAACGCGCAAAAACCGCAAATACGGCAAAATCTTTTCTTAAATTATAGCGTAAATTTCCGAATTTGTAAATAAAAACGCTTTATTTTCTTTGACAAATGTGATAAAATGTAATGAGCAAACGAGAAAAGTGTAAATTTCCCGTTTGTAAAATAAAGAAAAAATAAAAAATTCAGCATAGAAGCAGGAGAAAAATTATGAAGTACACTACCAAAGCCGGCGAAAAAAGCACCGTAAAGATCACCTTCAAGTTTGACGGTGAAGAATGGAAGGACGCGCAAACGAAAGCGTACCTCAAAACCCGCGGCAGATTTGCCGTAAACGGATTCCGTAAAGGTAAAGCACCCAAGAACGTTATCGAACACGCATACGGTAAAGGCGTTTTCTATGAAGACGCACTCAACCTCCTTTTCTCAGAAAACTACGGAAAAGTGATTGAAAAGAACGAAAAGAAATTCACCGTTGTAGGCGAACCCGACGTTTCCGTGGAAGCGCTTTCCGACGAGGGCGTAACGCTCGTGGCTTCCGTACCTGTAAAACCCGAGGTAAAAATTTCCTCGTATAAGGGTATCAAAATCAAAGAATACGCGTATACTGTTAAGGAAGAAGAAGTACAGGCGGAAATCGACCGCTTGCTTGACAGAAACGCTCGCAAAGTGCCCGTTACCGACAGAGCGGCGCAAAACGGCGATATCGTTAATATCGACTTCGTCGGCACGGTTGACGGCGTGAAGTTCGACGGCGGCGAAGCGGAAGGCTTCGACTTGACGCTCGGCAGCGGTCAGTTTATCCCCGGATTTGAAGACCAAGTCGTAGGTATGAACATCGGCGAGAGTAAGGACGTCAACGTTACCTTCCCCGAAAACTATCAGGCGGAAGCGCTCAAAGGTAAGCCCGCCGTATTTGCCGTGAAGCTGAACGGTATTCAGGGCAAAGAATTGCCTGAACTCAACGACGAGTTCATCAAGGACGCAACGGGCAGCGAAAGCGTAGAAGCGTACAAAGCAAAGACGGTAGAAAGATTGCAAAAGAACGCGGACAGACGCGCAAACGACGCAACGGAAAACAGCATTTTGGAAGCAATCGCGGCGAACGCGGAAGTAGAAATTCCCCAAGCAATGATTGAAAGAGAAATAGATTCCCTCGTACAGAAATTCGAATATCAGCTTATGTATCAGGGCTTGAAGTTGCAGGACTACCTCGACTTCTTGAAGGTTACGGAAGCAGATTTCAGAAAGAACTACGAAGAACAGGCGAAGAAGAACGTGCTTCATCAGCTCATCATTTCTCAAATCATCAAGGAAGAGAACATCGAAGCGACCGAAGACGAAGTAAACGAAAAGGTTGCAGAGCAAGCGAAGTCGGTAGAAAAGGAAGTAGAAGAATACAAGAAGGGTATGGATCCCCGTCAGTTCGACTATATTCGCAGCGACATCGTTATTACGAAGCTGTTTAAGTTCTTGAAAGAGAACAACGAAATGTACGCCGAATAATTAAGGTTAGAAGTCAAGAAACTTAGTTTCTTGCGGAGTGCAGAGGCGGAGCCTTTGCGCCTCGACGGCAGTCGCGCACCGTTAGGTGCGTTACAGCCTTCTATAAAGCAACCGTAGGTTGCGCCAAATACCGCGTAGCGGTCAATCGCTATGGCGAACAACGGCGAAGAAAAAAGCAAATTTAAACAAAAATAAGGAACGAGTAATGGAAAAGAACGTTTTGATTCCCTACGTCGTAGAACGCACCTCTTCGGGCGAGCGTACCTACGATTTATATTCCCGACTGTTAGACGATAGAATTATCTTTTTAAGCGGTGAAATCAACGACGCCGTGGCAAACACCGTCGTTGCACAGCTTATCTATTTGGAAGGGAAAGACCCCACGAAAGATATCAGCCTGTATATCAACTCCCCCGGCGGCAGCGTTTCCGCGGGTATGGCGATTTACGACACCATGAACTATATCAAGTGCGACGTATCGACCATCTGTATCGGTCTGGCGGCTTCGATGGGCGCATTCCTGCTTTCGAGCGGTGCAAAGGGCAAGCGTTTCGCGCTTCCGAACTCGGAAATTATGATTCATCAGCCACTCGGCGGCGCACAGGGTCAGGCGAGCGATATTAAAATTCAGGCAGAGCACATTCTGCGCACGAAAGCGAAGCTGAACCGTATTCTTTCGGAAAACACGGGCAAAGATTTGGCTACGATTGAGCGCGACACCGACCGCGACAATTATATGTCGGCGGACGAGGCGCGGGCATACGGGCTCATCGACAGAGTGTTTATCAGAAGATAAAACGCGCATAAAGCAAAAGATACGCGCAAAGCCGATAAAACGGTTTTGCGCGTGATTTTTGAAAAAAGGATTGAAACCCTAATAGGTTGGGTATAAATAAGTATAAGCGCGCGGCGCGGGTAAGCACAAATTCCCCCGCTTCCCGCATACCATTTTATAAATAAGTAACGGAGTATCATTTGAATGGCTACTAAAAATCAGCATTGTTCGTTTTGCGGAAAACCCAAAGAAGAAACGCGGAAGCTGATCACGGGCCCCGACGGCGCGTGCATCTGCGACGAATGCGTGGAAATCTGTAAGTCTATGGTTGACGAATGGGAAAACGAAAAAGAACCGCAAAAGGAAGTACCTTTAAAAAAGCCTGCCGAAATCAAGGCGGAGCTCGATCAATATATCGTTGGGCAGGACAAGGCGAAACGCGTGTTGTCCGTGGCGGTGTATAATCATTATAAGCGTATCAACGCAACGGCGAAAAACAAAACGAAAGAGGACGACGGTATCGAAATCGAAAAGAGTAACGTGCTTCTGTTAGGCCCTACTGGCAGCGGTAAAACCTTGCTTGCAAGAACGCTAGCGAAAATTTTGAACGTACCGTTCGCAACATCGGACGCAACCACGCTCACCGAAGCGGGTTACGTCGGCGAGGACGTCGAAAATATCCTTTTGAAACTTATCCAAAACGCCGACTACGATATCGAACGCGCACAGCGCGGTATTATTTATATCGACGAAATAGACAAGATTGCGCGTAAGGGCGAAAACGTATCCATTACCCGCGACGTTTCGGGTGAGGGCGTACAGCAAGCGCTTTTGAAGATTATCGAAAGCACGACGGCGAACGTTCCCCCGCAAGGCGGAAGAAAACACCCCAACCAGGAATGCTTGCGTATCGACACGACGAATATCCTCTTTATTTGTGGCGGCGCGTTCGTAGGCTTGGATAAAATCGTTTCTTCGCGTAAGGACGATACCACGCTCGGCTTTGGCGGTAAGGTACGCCTTGGCGCAAACGAAGCGGACTATTCCGTGCTCGACGACGTAAAACCGCAGGATTTGACCAAGTTCGGTTTAATTCCCGAATTTGTGGGCAGACTTCCTATCGTCGTCAATCTCGACCCGCTCGGCGAGGACGCACTCGTGAAGATTTTGACCGAACCGAAGAACGCGATTATCAAGCAATATCAAAAGTTGGTAGGCTTCGACGGCGTGAAGCTGACGGTGGAAGACGAAGCGGTGCGCGAGATAGCGCAAACGGCAATCCGTTTAAAGACAGGCGCGCGAGGCTTGCGAACGATAATCGAAAGCGTAATGACGGAAGTCATGTACAAGATACCCTCGGAAGACGGCGTCGAAGAAGTGGTAATCACGAAAGCGTGTTTAACGGACGGCGAAATGCCGAAGCTTGTATACAAACAATCGGCATAAAAGAAAATAAAAGGAACGGTAAAAACCGTTCCTTTTCTATTTCGTCGCGTACCTGCCCCCTTGTTTTTATAAAGGCGGAGTAGCAAAAAGATTAGAAGTCAAGAAACTTAGTTTCTTGCGGGAGGTTGAGGGCAGAGCCCTCGCATAATTAGCCCCAAGTTGCAAATCTTTGATTTGCCACCGCGGAGCGGTCAACGCAAGCAAAGCTTGCGCCTTACGCCTTCGGCGTATTCTCGCAACCTACGGTTGCTTTTAGTAAGGCTACCCTCGCAGGGGCTTCCGCCCCCGCACCCCTGACAAGAAACTAAGTTTCTTGACTTCTAATCTATAACTCAATATAAAATCTGCGCTTTGTCGGGGAGCTGTAAAACGGTTGCGTTTTCGCCGCGGACGGTGAAACATTCTTCCTTGTAGGTCTTGTGCGGAATGAAATATATCCGCTTGTTCTTCCAACGGTTTTTCGCTTCGATAGAGAATAATCCCTCGCGCAAAATCTTTTTCATAATTCCTTCGTTCAGCTCGATAATCGCGGAAGTATAGCCGTCCGCAAAGCAGTCGAGGATAGCCGCGCGCAGGCGCGTGATTACGAAAATGTCGTCGTGTACGTGCCCCTTGCCCGTGCAATGCGCGCAAGGCTTTACCAAAAACGACTGTATCTCCCGCCCTACCCGCTTTCGCGTGAATTGCGTGATACAAAGCTCGCTCATCGGTAACACGTTGCACTTCGCTTTATCGAGTGCAAGCCGACTGCGCAACGCTTCCGTTACCGCGTCTTTGTGCGCTTGGTCGGTCATATCGATGAAATCCACCGCAATAATCCCGCCGATATTGCGCAGGCGGACCTGCCGTGCTATTTCCTGCGCCGCCGCAAGATTCACGGCAAACACCGTGTCCTCTAAATTCGTTTCGCCGATATAACTGCCTGTGTTGACGTCGATGACCGTCATTGCTTCGGTGTGCTCGATAACGAGATACCCGCCGTTTTCCAACGGTACGGTAGGGCTCGCCGCGTCGTATACGAGCTGTGAAATGCCGTATTGCTTCATCATTGACCGCTCGCCCGTGTACTTTATCAGCTTGCGCTCGGAAATATCCGAACGGAGCTTGACGAGCGCAAGCAAGCGTTGGTATAATTCCTCGTCGCCCACGTGGATAGCGACGATCTCGTCGCCGAAGCAATCGCGCAAGGTGCGAACGGGGAGTTCTTCGTCCTCGTAAAGGAGCGCGCCTACGGGCGCGCCTTTCGCTGCCTGTAAGGTTTTTTCGTATAATTTTTTTAAGTATTCCGCTTCCGCTTTTAATTGTTTTTGCGTAGCGAACGGAGCTTGCGTGCGGACGATAAATCCGTCGTCCGTCTTGCCCATACGCATTTTATCGGCGACTTTTAACAGCTTTTCCCGCTGTTTTTCGTCCGTGATTTTACGGGAAATTCCTAAAAAGTCGGTGTTGGGTAGATAAATTAAGCATTTACCGACGAAAGAAAGATGCGTCGTAACCTTTGCGCCCTTGCTTCCGCGCGGCGGCTTGGTTACCTGTACGATAATTTCATTGCCTACCTGTAAGTTCAGCGGTTTATTATCCGTCCGCACGGGCGTGCCGTCGTATTTCGTGTAGTCGGTATACGTTTCTTCCATCGAAAGATAACAGTTCCGCTGTAATCCGCACGAAATGAACGCCGCGTTCATGCCCGCAATCACGTTCGTAACCTTGCCTTTGTAGACGTTGCCGACTATCTCCCCGTGGTCTTCCTTTTCCACGGCGAATTCCGTCAGTCTTCCGTCTTCCGTCAAGGCGGCAAATTGTTGACCGCAATAGCGGTCGAAAAACCATTCCTTTTTCATTGTAACTCGTAATATATCTGTTTATTCTTCGAACCCGTGCTTATTAAGTATAACACAACACAGGGGGTTTTGCAAGAAGTTTTGCGTTTTTTAAGTAAGTTTTTCCGTTTTTCCCCCGTTTTTCGCCGTTTTTTTCAAAAATACCAGCGTTTCGTAAGGCGTTTTTGCACGCAGGAAATATTCGTTCAGCTCGTTTTGCGGTAAATCGAAAAGATGCCGCTCCCGTTCGTCGTATACCTCTAAAACAAGATATGTTCCCCGTGAAACAAACCGCAACGCGTCCTTGATAGGACAAGAACCGAGCACCGCCACCCGCCTAAGCTCTATGCCCTTTTTCAAATCGTTTTTAGAGGAGTAATCGAGCTTGTTATACACGGCGGTTTTGTCGCGGTTCCCGATTGCACCGACGAGTAAAAAGATACAAAACGCAAGCAAAGTCAGGTTAAAGCTTCCCTGTAACCACACACAGCCAAACGCAACCGCGAAAAGTAAAGAGAATACAAGGGTAACGATACGGCAAAGCCGTTCGGCGTTACGCTTTGCGCGGTCGGTATCGGCGGATTTTTTCAAAAATCCGTGCGTGAGCGCGCACCGTAAAATCCTGCCCCCGTCGAGGGGATAGGCGGGCAGAAGATTGATGAGCGCGATCGCAAGCGAGGAAAAGCAGGCGGTGTCGGTAAAGGCGTAAGTGTCGGGGAAAAACCACCAAAGCGAGCCGAAAAACACCGCCGTCAAAAGATTGCAAAGAGGCCCCCAAACGGCGACGGTGATTTCGTCCTTTAAAGTGATACCGCTCAAATCCCCGTCGATCACCGCGCCGTAGGGCATCAGTACGACTTTATCGAGCTTATACCCAAGTCTTGCGGCGGCGAACGCGTGGGCGCATTCGTGTTGCAGCGCGACGATACAGCTCAAAAAAAAGGAGAACAGCTCGCCCGTGAAGCAGTACCAAATGCCGACGGCGATAAAGGTAGGGTGCAGTCGGATATGGGAAAAAAGGGAGCGGGTAAACGGAAAGCGGCAGGATCTCTGCCGCTTTTGATGTTGCGTATTCAAGCGTTCGCCCCCGTTATTGCAAGCTGTCCTGTACCACCCATGCAAGGCAGTTTTCTTCCGTCAGCTGGAAGCAATTTAAAAGCGCGCCTTCCGAATACATCGTTACCTGCACTTCCTTTTCCCCTGCCGTATACCCGACGGGAATGTTCGCTTTTACTTCGTCGCCGACCTCGTAATACACCGAGCTCAATCCCTCGATAACGCCCGTAAACGAATCGGAATGGGAAAGCTTTAAGGTATAAGTCCCGTCTGCGTTTTTCGTAACCGCGCTCACTTTTCCGTCCGCCGCGGGGTAGACGCAACAGGCATCGGTAAAGGTCAAAATACCCGTCGGGGATAAATTGAGTTCCGCGTCCGACAGTTCGCTGACCACGGGGGAAAGGGTAAAATCGGTATACGCGCGGTCGTCCGTTGCCACGACGGCGGGCGCTTCGTTCAAGGAACGGAAAAAGGTATTGATCGCGCTGTTGGGCATAAATACGTTGGTGAGGAAAATACCGCCGCACAAAGCGCAGATAAGCGCAAACTCCGTACCCAGCACGATACGCGCTTTTCTATCCTTAGGGCTTTCCGCGTTCAACGCATACCTGCCCCCCTCGTTTTCGTTTGAAAGGGAGTAATCCTCGGGGTATAAACGGTCCTTATCGTAAAAGGGACCCTCGTGCGCGGAGTACAGCCGTACGGTATCGATACGCTGCGGAATATCGTCAAAATCCACACTGCCCGCGCTGTTTGCGCTTTCGGCGAACAGTTCGGCGTCCGCCGTAATTTTTTCGTCCTTGGGCTCGCCCGGAAAAAGTTTACCGTTCACTTGCGCGATGACGGTATCTTTTAAATCGGGAGCTTTTATCTTGGGTTCGTTCGACGCCTCCGCCTTACGGCGTTTGGCGCGTTTTTTGCGTACCACGTTGACCGTAGATACGGGAATTTCCAGCATTTCAGCGTATTCGATTTCTTCGTTCATAACCAGTTTTCTCCTTGCCTTCGTTTTTTTAGCTCTGTCCTATTTTATGAACGGAAAAAAGCGATTAGAACGGGGGATAGAAAAAAGAGAATAAAAGATTTTGTCGAAACGGGGTTGACAGGCGCGCCGTGTTTGTGTTAAAATTTATATTGTAAACACGAGGAATAAAAAAATGGAAAAAAGAAAGAACAGCTTTTCACTTATCAGAAGGTTTTTACCTTATTATAAAAAGTATAAATGGATTATGATATTAGATCTGTTTTGCGCCTCGCTCACGACGGTGTGCGAGCTTGTTCTGCCGATGATTGTTAGGGAAATCACGGGTATCGCCACGAACGATATTGCCAGCCTTACCGTCGATTTTATCCTGCGTTGCGGACTTATCTATATCGTGCTTCGCTTGATAGACACGGGCGCGAATTTTTATATGGCGTCCGTGGGGCATATTATGGGCACGAAAATTGAAACGGATATGCGCCGAGATTTATTCGGACATTTGCAAAAGCTTTCCTTTTCCTATTACGACAATACGAAAGTGGGCACGCTGATGTCGAGAATTACCACCGACCTTTTCGACGTTACCGAGTTTGCGCACCACTGCCCCGAAGAATTTTTTATTGCAGGCATTAAAATTATTTGTTCGTTTATTATTCTTTGCACGATGAGTGTACCCCTCACTTTAATCGTGTTTGCGGGGATTCCCCTCATCGTCGTCGCGCTCGCGTTTTTTAGAAAAAAAATGAAGAGTGCGTTTGCCGAATCAAGAAAGCAAACGGGCGAGCTGAACGCGCAAATCGAGGATAGCTTGCTCGGTATCCGCGTTGTGAAATCGTTTGCCAACGAAGGGGTAGAGGAAGAAAAATTCGACAAGGGCAACCGTTTGTTTCTCGCTATCAAAAAACGCGCGTATTACGTTATGGGCGCGTTTCAATCGACCACGCGCCTGTTCGACGGCATTATGTATATCGTCGTGGTCGTGGCGGGCGGACTCTTCCTCGTCAACCGTAAAATCACGGCGGCGGACTACGTGGCGTACCTGATGTTCGTAACCACGCTCATTACTTCCATTCGTAAGCTCGTGGAATTTTCCGAACAGTTCCAGCGGGGTATCACGGGGATAGACCGCTTTAACGAGATTATGGAAATCGAGCCTGAAATCAAGGACAAGAAAAACGCCGTGGAGTTGGAAAACGTACAGGGCGAGATAGAATTTAAAAACGTATCGTTCAGCTATGAAACGGATAAAAAGCAAGTGCTCACCAACCTGGACCTTCGTGTGAAAAAGGGCGAAAGTATCGCGCTCGTGGGGCCCTCGGGCGGGGGCAAGACCACGCTTTGTTCGCTTATCCCCCGTTTTTACGAACTGACGGGCGGAGAAATCACGGTAGACGGGAAAAACATACAGGAAGTTACTCTGCGGTCGCTTCGTGAAAATATCGGCGTGGTGGCGCAGGACGTGTATTTATTCTCGGGCAGTGTGCGCGAGAATATCGCGTACGGAAAGACGGACGCTACCGATAAGGAAATTGAAGAAGCCGCAAGGCTTGCGGGCGCGCACGAATTTATTTCCACCCTTCCGAACGGTTACGATACCTATGTCGGCGAGCGGGGCGTGAAGCTTTCGGGCGGGCAAAAGCAACGCATTTCGATTGCAAGACTGTTTTTAAAAAATCCGCCTATCCTAATTTTGGACGAAGCGACGAGTGCTCTCGACAACGAAAGCGAACGGCTGGTGCAAACTTCGCTGGAAAAGCTTGCTAAGGGCAGAACGACCTTTACGATTGCCCACCGCTTGACGACAATCAAAAATGCCGACCGTATTTTGGTACTGACGGAAAACGGCATAGAGGAAAGCGGTACGCACACGCAGTTGATAGAAAAGGGCGGGCAATACGCCGAGCTGTATAAGCTGTATTCCGCCGATTAAAGAAAACGGGCGGCCCCGCAGGGGTCGCCTTTAAAACGCCATTGTATGCGGGAGGACGGGTTCGTCCTCCCGTTCGCTGTCTTCCGTTTCGGAAACGGCGGGCACGGGGTCGAGGTGCAAGGGCTGATTTTTATCCCGCATCGCCGACGCGGAAAAATACACCGCGGGGAATAGACACGCTATCAAAAGCGTAAACGAAAACGCCCTGACCGCCCGAAGCTTTGCCCTGCGGTCGGCGGTTTTTTTCCGTTCTATCCGATCAAAAATTTCTTGCGCGTGCTGTTTAGAGGTCTTCATAGCGTATACCGTCCTTTTCAAGTGCGTTTTTTAACGCGGTCTTACCGCGCGCAAGCAGGTTATACACCCTCTTTATATTTTTCCCCGTTACCGCGCCGATTTGTTCGGGCGAAAGTCCGTCGTAATACCGAAGCACGAGCGCTTCCTTATATTCGGGCTTGATTTTTTCAAGCGTATTCTTTAAAACCGCGCTCCGCTCCTTGTCTTGTGCGGTGTCGGGCGGGGAATAGGACAAAAACGAGGGAGTGTCTACCAACGATTCCAAGGAAAGCTCCTTTTTCCGTTTGCGTTTTTTCAAGGCGTTCAAGCTTTTATTGCGCGCAATTTTGTATAAGTAGGTTTTGAAGCTTGCGTTTTCTTGCGGCTTGAACGAACGGTGAAAGTAAAGGGAAATAAAGGTTTCCTGCATAATATCCTCGGCGAGCGCAAGGTCGTAAACGTAGCCGTAAATAAAGCGCAACAGCCCCCGTTGATACAGGGAGATAAGCGCCTCTAATCCCTTTTCGTCGCCGTCTAAAAACCGTCGGTACAGCGTAAAGCCGTCCTCTTGCATACAACCTCCCGCTTTTGGGGGCTGCAACCTTTAAACAACGCCCGAAAGCTTTTTACTCGCTCTTTTTATGACAATGCTCGTAATACCAACACCGATACGGACAATCGCACTGCTCGCCCACTGGAATTTGGGGCAGGGGCGCGTCCTTTTTCTTTACTTTCCCAAGCTCGAAAATGCGTTTTTCCGCTACCCGTTCCTCTATGCGAGCCAGCCTCGTAACTTCCTCTATCAAGAAGCGTAAACCGCCGTGCTCGATAGCTTCATCGCATACCTGCCCCCCACTTTCCTCTTTTTTATCCGCGTTGAGTATCAGGGAACAGGTCGTAATTTTCACGCCGCATTTGCGCAATATCAACCGCTGAAAGCCCAAATCGAGTAAAAATTCCTTGCGGACGGCAGGGGCGTTTTTCACTTCGTACAAAGCGTATCCGTCCCCGTCCTTTTTTAAAATATCGGCGGCGCAGTAATTGCCGTACCACGAAAACGCACCCTCGCAAATAACCGCTTGGTTTTGCGCAAGCAGCGCCTGCGTTTTTTCAATCATTGCGGCGTAGTTTAATCTGCCGTTCTCTTTGAAAACGGTCGTTTCTACGAACTCGCCGAAAATGGACATCGCCTTGTCGCCGAACTCGTTGCCCGCGTCTAAACGCGCTTGCACTTCGGGCGGAATAATTTTCAGTTCGGGCGCGTGCGCGTCCAGCCACAGCATTTTTTCGCATTGTAACCCGCGCACGAAATCGGTTTTGGATATGGGCATAGCTTGCCTCCTTGACAGTATTTGTTATTTTGCGCCCGTCATACGCGCAAAAATGATAAAAGAGCAGGTTACCTGCCCTTTTACCGTTGATTTTTCAATTAAAATTCAAGTTTTTCTTCGATATACTTAATCGCTTCGTCTACGGTTACGCGGATTTGCTGCATAGTGTCGCGGTCGCGGACGGTAACGGTGTTGTCTTCCAAGGTCTGGAAGTCGATCGTTACGCAGAACGGCGTACCGATTTCGTCCTGACGGCGGTAACGCTTACCGATAGAACCCGTTACGTCGTAGGTTGCAGGGAATTTTTTAAGCATTTTCGTGTAAATCTCGGTTGCCTGTTCGGAAAGATTTTTCTGCAAGGGCAATACGGCGCACTTGTAAGGTGCAAGCGCGGGGTGGAAACGGAGCACCGTACGGATATCGTTCTTTTCCGCGTCTACCACTTCTTCGTCGTACGCTTCGGTCAAGAATGCGAGCACCACGCGGTCCGCACCCAAAGAGGGTTCAACGACGTAAGGCACGTATCTTTCGTTCGTTACGGGGTCGAGATAGTCGATCTGCTTTCCGCATTCCTTAGCGTGTTGCGATAAATCGTAGTCCGTTCTATCCGCAATACCCCAAAGCTCGCCCCAGCCGAACGCGAAGTTGTATTCGAAGTCGGTGGTTGCTTTCGAGTAGAAGCAAAGTTCTTCGGGGGAATGGTCGCGAAGGTGTAAATTTTCCGCTTTCATGCCCAGCGACAACAGCCAGTCGCGGCAAAAATCTTTCCAGTAAGCAAACCATTCGAGGTCGGTGCCCGGCTTACAGAAGAATTCCAGCTCCATTTGTTCAAATTCACGGGTACGGAAGGTGAAGTTACCGGGGGTGATTTCGTTACGGAAAGATTTACCGATTTGACCGATACCGAACGGCACGCGCATACGGGTAGAACGTTGTACGTTTTCGAAGTTTACGAAGATACCCTGCGCCGTTTCGGGACGGAGATATACGGTGTTCGCGCTATCCTCGGTAACCCCTTGGAAAGTTTTAAACATTAAGTTGAATTTACGGATAGAGGTAAAGTCGGAATTTCCGCAGATAGGGCAAACGATTTTGTGTTCGTTAATGAACGCTTCCAACGCGTCGTTGTCCATCGCTTCTACCTTTACGTCCAAACCTTTTTTCGCCACGTACGCTTCTACGAGGTTGTCCGCGCGGTGGCGGGCTTTACAGCTCTTGCAGTCCATAAGCGGGTCGGAGAATCCGCCGAGGTGTCCCGAAGCTTTCCAAGTACGGGTGTTCATAAGAATAGCGCAGTCTACGCCCGTGTTGTAGGGGTTTTCCTGTATAAACTTTTTCCACCACGCCTTTTTCACGTTGTTTTTCAGTTCCACGCCCAAAGGACCGTAGTCCCAGGTGTTTGCCAAGCCGCCGTAAATCTCGCTTCCTGCGAAGATAAAGCCTCTGTTCTTGCAAAGGGCAACGAGCTTTTCCATCGTTACCGCTCTTTTTTCTGCCATAATCGTATACCTCTCGATTCAAAAAATTTTTAACGATTTTATTATACGATATTTTTCTCGTTTAAGTCAATCGAAAGAAGCGAATTTCCCGCGAAATTTTTTTTACGGAGCGCAAAAAGCATAAAAACCGCGCCGATAAAGAAAAATTCTGCCGATTCGGCAAAAAAATCGAAAAAATTTACGGCGGAAGTATTCCCTTTTTCGAAAATATGTGCTATAATGTATAAGTAATATTATACATATGAGAGGATAGACTATGCTTTCGGATATTGAAATTGCAGAGAGCGCACAGCTCATCGACGTGCGCGAGGTAGCGAAAAAGCTCGGCTTGGAAGAAGCCGACCTTGAACTGTACGGCAAATACAAGGCGAAAATCACTTTGCCTAAAAACGCGAAAAGAAACGCCAAGCTCGTGCTGGTAACGGCGATCAACCCCACCGCTTCGGGCGAGGGCAAAACCACCGTTTCTATCGGGCTTGCCGACGGACTTTCCAAAATCGGCAAAAAGGCTTGCCTTGCCCTGCGCGAACCCTCGCTGGGCCCCGTGTTCGGGATTAAAGGCGGCGCGGCGGGCGGCGGTTATGCACAGGTCGTGCCTATGTCGGAAATCAATTTGCATTTCACGGGCGACCTGCACGCGATCACGGCGGCGAACAACCTGCTTTGCGCGTTGATGGATAACCATATTTTCCGCGGGAACGAACTGAAAATCGACACGAATAATATTTATTTCCACCGCTGTATGGATATGAACGAACGCCAGCTTATCAATATCACGATCGGCGGTAAGGGCAGAGGCGTGGAAAGAGAAGACCATTTCGATATCACGGCGGCAAGCGAAATTATGGCGGTGCTGTGTCTTGCAACGGACATTGACGACTTGAAAAAACGGCTCGGAAACATTATCGTAGGCTTGAACACCGACGGCGATTTCGTGCGCGCAAAGGATATTGCGGGCGCGGTCGGTTCGATGGCGGTGCTCTTAAAGGACGCAATGAAACCCAACCTCGTACAAACGCTCGAACACACTCCCGCTATTATTCACGGCGGACCGTTTGCGAATATCGCGCACGGCTGTAACAGTGTGCAAGCGACCTACGCGGCTATGAGTCTTGCCGATTACGCGATTACCGAAGCGGGCTTCGGCGCGGACCTCGGCGCGGAAAAATTCCTCGACACGAAATGCCGTGCGGCGGGAATTGAGCCCAACTGCGTGGTGATCGTAGCGACGGTCAAAGCGTTAAAGCTTCACGGGGGCGCGGACAAAGCGACGCTTTCGGAAGAGAACTTGGAAGCGCTTGAAAAGGGTATGCCTAACCTCTTGAAGCATATCGAAAATATCAAGACGGTTTATAAAAAGCCCGTTGTCGTAGCAATGAACAGATTTTTCACGGACACGCAAGCGGAAACCGACCTCGTTATCGAAACGGTACGCAAAGCAGGCTCGGTAGCGGTGTTTACCGACGTGTTCTTGAAAGGCGGCGAGGGCGGAAAAGAGCTTGCCGAGGAAGTCGTGAAAGCTTGCGAAGTGCCCTCTAAATTATGCCACCCGTACGAGCTGGACGAGGGGGTTTGCGAAAAAATCGAGAACGTAGCGAAGAAAATTTACGGCGCGGACGGCGTGGATTTCTCGGACGAAGCGCTTGCAAAGATTAAGACGATAGAAGAAAAGGGTTGCGGGAACCTGCCCGTAATTATAGCGAAAACGCAGTACTCCCTTTCGGACAATGCCGAACTATTAGGAAGACCCGAGGGCTTTAAAATCACGGTACGGGATATCGTATTAAAAGGCGGCGCAGGCTTTATCGTAGCGATTGCGGGCAAGATAATGTTAATGCCCAGTCTTGGCGCGCACCCCGCGGCGGAGAAGATAGACTTATTATCCGACGGCACGATAGTTGGACTTTCGTAAAGGTTAGAAGTCAAGAAACTTAGTTTCTTGCGGGCGGTGAGCCACCGCGGGCGAGCCTTTCTATCTTTTGGCGAGGCTTAGGATAAACGGCATCGTTCCCAACGAGGGGTCAAGGGGCATTGTCCCTTGCGGATTGTAAAGGCAGAGCCTTTACGCCTCGACGGCAGTCGCGCCCGAAGGGCGTTATAGCCTTCTATTAAGCAACCATAGGTTGCGCTACACACCGCGTAAGCGGTTAATCGCTAAGGCGAACAACGAATTTGTAGAACCATTATAAAAGAGAGAACTTATGAAAAAAATCGAAGCAACGAATTTTATCGAACAAATCATTAACGACGATATCGAAAACGGCAGAATCGAAGCGGTACAAACCCGTTTCCCGCCCGAACCGAACGGATATCTCCATATCGGGCATATCAAAAGTATGCTCGTCAATTTCGGCACGGCGCAAAAATACGAGGGTAAATGCAATCTCTTTTTCGACGATACCAACCCTTCCAAGGAAAAAACGGAATTTGTAGACGCAATTCGCCGCGATATTGCTTGGGTGGGTTACGATTGGGCAAAAGAGGTATACGCTTCCGACTTTTTCCCTATCATTTATGAGTACGCGGAAAAGCTGATTACCGACGGCAAGGCGTTCGTTTGCGACCTTTCCCCCGAACAAATCAGCGCGACTCGCGGTACGCTCACCGAAGCGGGCACGGAAAGTCCCTATCGCAATCGCAGCGTGGAAGAAAATTTACAGCTTTTCCGTGAAATGAAAGCGGGTAAATACCCCGACGGCAGTAAATGCCTGCGTGCGAAAATAGATATGGCGTCGCCGAATATGAACATGCGCGACCCCGTTATCTACCGCATTTTGCGCGCTACGCACCACCGCACGGGCGATACTTGGTGTATCTATCCTATGTACGACTACGCACACCCCATTTGCGACTATTTACAGGGCGTAACCCATTCCCTTTGCACCTTGGAATTTGAGGATCACCGCCCCCTGTACGATTGGGTGGGTATCAACCTCGGTTTTGCACCCAAGCCCCGTCAAATCGAGTTCGCAAGACTCGCCGTTACCAACACGGTTATGTCCAAGCGTTACTTGAAAAAGTTAGTGGAAGAGGGGCACGTGCACGGCTGGGACGATCCCCGTATGCCGACGGTCGCAGGGCTTAGAAACCGCGGCGTTCCCCCCGAAGCACTGTTGGATTTCTGTACGAAAATCGGTATCGTAAAGGCGAACTCCGAATGTCAGCTTTCCTATTTAGAAGCGTGTATCCGCGACAATCTCAACGAAAACGCCGAGCGCGCTATGGCGGTTTTAGACCCCCTCAAAATTACGATTACCAACTACGAGGGTACGGAAGAATTAGAAACGGCGATACACCCGCTCAAACCCGAACTGGGCACGCGTAAGGTAGCGTTTTCGAGCGAAGTGTATATCGACAGAGCGGATTTCTCGCTCAATCCTCCACCCAAGTATCAGCGTTTGAAGCAGGACGGCTACGTTCGCTTAAAAGGCGCGTATATCATTCACTGCGACGAAGTGATTTTAGACGAAAACGGCGAGGTTGCCGAGCTGAAATGCTCGTACGTACCCAACAGCCGTTCGTCGAGCGATACGAGCGGTATTAAGGTAAAAGGCACGATCCAGTGGGTGGACGGCAAGACGGGCGTGGACGCGGAAATCCGCCGTTACGGCTACCTTTTAAAGGACGCGGAATACGCAGGTCAGGATTTCGGCGAAAGAATGAACCTCGACAGCGAGCATATTTTCTACGGCAAAGCAGAGCCGTATTTAGCGGAGAACGCGGATAATAAAGCATTCCAGCTTATGCGCGTGGGATATTATAAGAAATGCGTAAACGATAAGGGCGGTTTGGTGCTTTCCGAAATCGTTTCGTTAAAGGATAATTTCAATAAGTAAGGAGAAAGGAATATGATGCCTTTGCATAGCATACTAACGGCGGCGGGAACGGCGCAAGGCGGTTCGAAAGGACCGATGATTCTTGCTATCGTTTTGGGCGCGTTGCTGTTGATCGCGTTCTGTATCGGGCTGAAAAAAGGCGCTCGGCGGGTAAGCTGGACGGGAACGGTCTGGTTGGCGGCGGGCGTGGTATTCCTGCTGCTTCATAAATACCTCGGCGTGAAACTCAACGACCTGCTTTCGCAAAAAATTACCTTTTTGCGTGAGTCCGTTCGTCCGTATCTGGGCTCGCTTGTGCTCGCCCTCGGCGCGGTCGTCGGCACGCTCATTTTATACGGCGTTTTTACCCTCCTTTTCCGCCCGAAAATCAAATGGAAAAGAAAGAAATTCGACCGTTACGCCTTTGAGGATAACGACGATTATTACGATTACGACGATGACGAGGATGACGACGAGGACGGAAAACGAATGGTCCGCAAGGGCTACGGCGCTCCCTCGGCTGTGAGCAGAATCCTCGGCGGATTGCTGTGCGCGGTCAATATCGGTATGATTTTGGCGGTTACCGTCGGTATTGCTTTGATGCTTTTAAGCGGCACGGGCTTAAAGACCCACTGGGGCGAATTTTTCTCCCACGCAATCGTACAAAAGGCAATCGGTTACGCCAATAAGTACGCCCTCGATTTACTGTTGATAGGTATTTTGGTGGCGTTTGCGTGCAAGGGCAAGAAAAGCGGATTTGTGGAAACCTTGCGTACCTTGCTTATGAATTTGGGTATGATTGCAGTCGTTGTCGCGGCGTTCTATTTGCCCTTTGCAATGACGGCAACGGGCGTTGCGCCAAAGGGATTCGGTGGCAGTACGGTATTCGGACTTGTACAACGCTGTGAAGTAGCAATCGTGTCTATGGGCGGAGCGGTGGCGGCTGTTGCCCCGATCGTGTCCAAAATCGTCGCGGGACTGTTGCTTGCGATTTTGTTCGTAGCGGCGTTGCTTTTCGTCAACTGGCTGTTAAAGCTGGCGGTCAAGGGCATTTCGAAAGTGGGTTTGCTTCGTACGGTAGACGGCAGTATCGCTTGCGTAATTTACTTGGTAGTAGGCGCGGCGGTATGCGCGGTCATTTGGGTATTGTTTGCGGTGCTGGCGTATTACGAGATTTTCAATATCGCCAACTATTTCACGGACGCAGCCACCTTATCGAACGCCTTTTTAAAGGCTTGTCAAGCGTATATCGACCCGATGCTTGCCACAATCGGCGCAGGCGCGTAAATAAAAACGAAGAGCGGGTTTTCATAACCCGCTCAAATAATTTTTTCCGAAAACGGCGAACGGCAACGCCGTTTTATTTTTTACCGCCAAGTCAAATTCCTCTATCATAAAAAGCGCGTTTTTTACCGACTTTTCAAATAATTCCGCGCCCCCATCAAAACTCTTTAAAACGGGCGCGGCGGGGTTTGCCCACTCGACGTTTTCCGCGTTGGAAAGCGCGTCTATCAAGCGGGTGTTTTTCCCGCTCAAAACGGCGGACGAGCGGGGCAGGTACGCGTTGAACAGGGTAAACGAGCGGTAAAAGGCGGTTTTTTTCAACACGGGCAAGCGGTTGGCTGTGGCAAAGGCGGAGTATAATAAAAAGAGTGTTTGCCGTTCCTTTTCGCTCGGTTTTTTAGCGTAATAGGTATCGTAGGTGTCCTCGTTGGGCAAAATCCGTTTTAAAAACAAATCAAGTGCGCGTTCCACGCGGGAGTGGCGCAAGGGGGATTTTCCCGCAGTTGCGTACACGAACGGGTGAAAGATAGTATCGGCGGCGTAATGGGTGATATAGCCAAGGGAATAGGCGAAAACCGCCCTATCGGTTGCGGAAAAAAGCTTGCATACGCTGAACGCGGAAAAGCCCCCGTATCTGTGCAGATACGAGCCGAAGTTGACGGGTTTTTTCACGCCCTCGGTAAGGGGGCAAAAGAAGCAAAAATCCGCGCCCTGCGCTCCGAAGAAGTAGAGGGAGAGATAGGGGGAAACGGCTTCTTTTAAAGGCGCGGGAAGGGTGTTAAACACGCGTGCCGCGACGAGATGATGAGTGTAGGAAGACGCCATAAAAATAAAAAAGGACGGGGCGCAAAACACCGCGCCCCGAAAGGATTATTCAAACTGGTTTGCGAGGATATCGGCGGTGAGGCGGACAAGGTTCATATCCGAGCCGTCCATTTTCGCGCCGTTTTCTTTGGAAAGAACGGCTACTGCGCCAAGGCAATCACCGCCCGAAACGATGGGCACGATTACTTGCGCGGTAACTCCCTCTTCGCGAGAAGAGGTCAGGGGGATAACGTCCCCGCCTTCCGCGGCGTTGGCGATATAGCTGCGGCGTTCTTTTAAAATTTTGTCCATATCCTCGGACAGACTTTTACCGTCGAGATCTTTTTTCCCCTCACCAAAGGCGTGTAAAACGCCGTCGGTGTCGCAGATAACGGCAAGCTTACCGCTCAAATCGTTCAAAGAGCGTGCGGTGGCTTTGCTGAACCGCTCCAAAGTAGCGATAGGCGAATATTTTTTGAGCATAAGCTCGTCGCGGTCGGTAAAAATTTCGAGAGGGTCGCCCTCTTTAATACGGAGAGTACGGCGAATCTCTTTTGGGATAACGACTCTGCCGAGCTCGTCAATTCTTCTGACAATTCCGGTTGCTTTCATAAAAATTCCTCCATTTACAAATATTGTGCGTATGGAGCGAGGAGAATATACGCGGAAAAAGCGCAAAAAGCGAGAAGAAAAGAAAAAAGTTTAAATTTTTTTAGAAAGGGCGATAAAATGAGTTGACAAACTCAAAACATTGATATATAATAAAATCCGTTAATGCGGTCGTGGCGGAACTGGCAGACGCGCAAGACTAAGGATCTTGTGGGTAATTCCATGCAGGTTCAATTCCTGTCGACCGCACCAAATATGCAGGATTTTGTATAAAAACATACGAAATCCTGCATATTTTTATCTCAAAATGAATAATTATGCAGTCCATTTTTCGTTTTTGGTACCGATTGGCGGAACATTTGGCGGAACATTTTGAAAATTTGCGCTTCTTTTTATTCATTTTTCGTTGTATAATTGTAAAAATTCCGTTAAAACGCAAAATAAAAATTTTTTAGGGATGAAGAATGGCGTTTTACAGTAATCATTTGCTCTATTTTTTAAGGTGAGTCCTATTTTGGACTTGCCTTTTTATATACACAATGAAACGAAAAAGGAGTTGTATGATAGTCTTATTCGCTATTTACTATATTATATAGGTGCAATATAAAAGGATTTTTAATAAATTCAATAAAATGTTACAAAAAGCTTGACAATAGCAAAGTAAAATGTTACAATCTAACTGAAAAGAGGAGATATTATGTTAAAAAGAGATTTTGAAGAAAAATTATTATTATGGAAAAATAATCCGCACAAAAAAGCTTTTTGTATTTTTGGGGCAAGGCAAATCGGGAAAACGACAACCGTAAGAGAGTTCGCAAAACGGCATTACGAGCATTTTTGCGAAATCAATTTCTTTGAAACACCCAAAGCAAAAGAGATTTTCGAGGGCGATTTGGACGCGGATACCATTATTATGGGTATTTCCGCCTTTACAAAAATGAAGTTAGAGCCAAAAAAGACACTTATTTTTTTCGATGAAATTCAAAAATGCCCGAACGCACGTTGTGCGATTAAGTTTCTCGTAGAAGATGGGCGTTTCGATTATATTGAATCGGGTTCGCTTTTGGGTGTGAACGTTGAAGATATTCCGTCGCTCCCCGTCGGTTTTGAAGAAGAACACAATATGTACCCGATGTCCTTTAAAGAATTTGCTTCGGCAAACGGTATTCAACAGGAAACGTTTGATTATTTAGAAACTTGTTTTAAAAATTTAAAACCTGTTTCCGAAGTTATCCATACTACGATGCAAAAGCTGTTTTATGCGTATTTGGTGGTGGGTGGTATGCCCGAAGCGGTGCAAGTATTTTTAGATACGCACGATATCGCGCGTGTGATTGAGTACCAAAACTCTATTTTAAGTAAATACCGCCAAGATATCTCGCAGTATGCACCCAAGACAGATAAGGTAAAAATCAAAGCGATTTACGATAGTATTCCTGCGCAGCTAGCGCAAAAAAATCGTCGTTTTATGGTAAACAGCGTAGATAAAAACGCTCGGCTTTTGCGTTACCAGGATAGTTTTAATTGGCTTGTGGACGCAGGCGTTGCCCTGCCATGTTATAACACAAGTGCGCCTATTATGCCTCTTGCCTTGAACGAAAAACGCAGTCTTTTCAAGCTGTTTTCTAACGACGTAGGCTTGCTTTGCGCGGCGTCGATGAGCGATATTCAATTTGACCTTTTACATGGAGACGTTTCCGTTAATCTTGGTAGCGTATTGGAAAACGTTATCGCGCAAGAATTACAATGCAATGGATTTGAACTCCGTTATTACGACAGTAATAAATTAGGCGAAGTTGATTTCGTTGTGAAAATGGGTAATCAAGTCGTAGTAGTGGAAGCAAAATCGGGCAACGATTATACCGAGCATACTGCGCTCAACAACGTGATGAAGGTAAGCGATTGGAATATTGACAAAGCGTTTGTATTATGCAAAGGCAATGTTGAACAAAAGGGAAAGATTGCGTATTTGCCTTGGTATATGATTATGTTTATCAGACAAAAACAAATCGAAAAAATGACTTACGAAATCGAAGTGAATAACGTGTAAAATTATTAGCGGAATACATGGGGTAAAAAAATAAGCCGTATAAAGAAATGAGAAGTTTCTTTATACGGCTTTGCATATTTTTATGCGAAAAATTTGACGAGCTCCATTTGTTCTTGCATAAAATCGTCAGGGAAATGTGTATATACTCTATCGACAAGCTTTTCAGGGCTATCGCCCATCCAAAGGTCAACGACTTCCGATTTTGTAACGAATCGCTTGCAAGTGCTTGAAAAAGTGTGCCGTAAGAAATACTGCGTAACTTGTTCGTCCTGCATAATGCGTTTGAATATGCGGTTAAGAACGTCTGTTCTATGCTCGCAAACTATGTTTTGCGTTGTATCCATTCTTGCCTTTAACTGCGCTGGAATAGGAATTTTCTTATATACCAGCTCACCGTCTTCTTCGTGCTTTGCATTAAGGGAAATTAAGAAATCACCCACAAAGCGTGTATCGCGTAATTCCCAAGGTCTTAAACCGAAATAATATTGCAATAAGAAGAAAGGTTTGTAATGCGCAAATTCGGGCAAATCAATGCGTTCAAAGAAAGTTTTTTCTTCTTCTTTGGTTAAAGCACGGCGTTTCTTTCTCGCTACTTTTTGGAATGCAACGGCGTCCATAGGGTTGAACGTGATATCGCCGTTTGCCATAGCATATTTCATAATCCCCTTAAAAATTGTTTGTAGCGTTTCAATAACGCGCCCTTTTGCATTATTGATGATTTCCGTAATATTGTTAGTACGGATTTTTGCGATAGGAATATCGCCGATTACAGGGAAAATACGCGTTTCGCAGTTCATTTGATAATCTCGTATGGTGCGCGGATCAATTTTCCCGTCTTTGCTTTTAAGCCATTCTATTCCAACCGATTTTATAGTCTTTTCCATCGCTTTGACAGAGGGAGCGTTTTTTCGATATATTTCTATATTTTCTGGTAATGTCGCTTTGATAAATTTTTCTTTTGCAAACTCGATTGTGGATGCTGTAACGTGGATATTATAACCGTTTCTTCGGTAACGAATTTCAAAAGAAATAGCATTTTTTCGCTTTTTTCGTTTCAAAACGTGTGCAGCAAGTCCGTTAGCAATAAATTCTTTTTTGAAGGTTTTGGGCATTTTTGAAATCTCCTTTTGTGTGAAAATAATCATAGATGAAACCGAGGGTTCGGCATTGTTTTTAGGCTCGTTTAAATAGCCCTCTTTCTCGTAAGAAGCAAAAAGGCTGTTAAGTAATAATTTGATTTTTTCTTCTGAATTAGGTTGATTTGCCAAAGCGGCAATACAGGTTGCGGTTACGTTGATTTCATTTTTATTCATTATACTCCTTTTTGAAAATTTTGGTCAGCTTCCCCGTCGGGAAGCATAAACGCGTTCACTTTTGCCATAATTCTCTTTCTACTATATAAGTAGAGAAAAAAACGGGAAAAATGGGCATATTTAAGTGTTCAAAGTGTCATTTTAACAAAATAATGATTTATATTTTACTTGCGCGCGTTGTCTTCTACGCCATACGGTTACGCGGTCAATGTTAAGAAATTCAGCGATTTCACAGCAAGGCATACCTGCCATATAGCAATCTAATACAACTCTATCACGAGGTTTAAGGTTAAGTAATTCAATCTTGTTATCCACTTCGGTATAATCTTTTTCTTCGTAATAATCGATTTCTACGGAAATATTTTGCGCGTCCGTATTTTCCAAATCGCAATGACGAGCGATATGTCTACGCATTCTATCAATGTTACGACCGACTAACGTATACGTAGCGTGTTTAATCGTAATTTCTTGACCGTTTTTAATCATATAAACATCGGTTAATTTTTTACCTACAAATTCGCATAAGAAGCAAACGGCAGTCTGTACAAGGTCATACGCATCCGAAAAAACGTGATGGGTGTCGTAGCTACGATTTAAGTCTTTTACAAGACCAACGTAGAGCCATTCCAAGGCATAACGAGCGTAAGCGTAACG
>JAZNDR010000043.1:0-1928 GCA_045588185.1 Candidatus Scatosoma sp.
TACTTTTTCCCCGACAAGAGCGCGGACAAAAGCACTATGCGCCGTCAGCTTGATACTCTGCTTGACGGAATGAGTGATAAAGGTTTACACATCGTTACGGAAACGGCGAAAGCGGTTGTTGAAGTTGAAAAAGAAAACGAAAATTGATTAGAAACGCGGCAGACTTTACGGAGTTTGCGGCGTTTTTCTTTTGCGTCCGTTTGGCAATTTTGGAATTACGGTGTTATATAGAGTACGGGAATAAAGTTACGTAGCAAGCATAGGAAGTGGGTACCCACTTCCGTATTTTCGCCCTTGCCGCGCTCGCGCTTCGGTTGAAAATGGCTTGTTGGGAAGCGTCCCAAACCCACGGTCAAAGAAAGGAGAACGTCAAATGAACGGACGGAAAAGAACGGTACAAATCAAGTTCCGTGTTACAGAGGAAGAACGGGCTTTGATTGAACAGAAAAAGAAACTCATACCCACCGACAATATGGCGGCATATCTGCGGAAGATTGCCATTGACGGATATATTATCAAGGTCGATCATACCGACATAAAAGCTATGACGGCAGAGATACAAAAGATCGGCGTAAACGTCAATCAGATTGCCCGCCGCGTCAATGCAACGGGAAACGTGTACGCCGAGGATATTGCAGAGATCAAAGGAGCGTTAGAGGAAATATGGCGGTTACAAAGATTAAGCCTATTAAAAGCACGTTAAGCAAAGCCCTTGACTATATCCAAAATTCCGCAAAGACGGACGAAAAAATCCTTGTGTCCTCGTTCGGTTGTTCCTATGAAACGGCAGATATTGAGTTCGGATTTACCTTGTCGCAAGCTATGGAAAAAGGCAATAATCTCGCCCACCATTTGATACAATCTTTTGCGCCGGGAGAGGTTGAATATGAAAAAGCCCACGAAATCGGGCGTCAGCTTGCCGACGCGGTAACAAAGGGTCAGCACGAATACGTTTTAACCACCCATATAGACAAAGGACATATCCACAATCACATTATTTTTTGCGCCGTAAACTTCGTAGATCATCACAAGTATAATTCCAATAAGCGCACCTATTACAATATCCGAAATACAAGTGATCGGCTATGCCGCGAAAACGGTTTGTCCGTTGTCGAGCCGAGCGAAAATAAGGGCAAACACTACGCCGAGTATCAAGCGGACAAGGCGGGTAAGAGTTGGAAATCCAAGCTCAAAATCGCGGTGGACGCTCTCATTCCCCAGGTGTCGAGCTTTGAAGAATTATTACAGCGTTTACAAGCGGCGGGATATGAGATCAAACGCGGTAAATACATATCGTGCCGCGCACAAGGTCAAGAGCGTTTCACTCGTCTAAAAACCCTCGGCGCAGACTACACCGAGGAAGCAATCACCGAGCGTATCAACGGCAAGCGCACCCGCGCCGCGAAAGCTCCCAAGATCGAGCAAAGGGGCGTATCTCTGATTATTGATATTGAAAACAGTATCAAGGCACAGCAGAGCCGAGGATATGAGCAATGGGCGAAAATTCACAACCTCAAACAAGCGGCAAAGACGGTCAATTTCTTAACCGAGCATAAGATCGAGCAGTACACGGATTTGATCGCCCGCATTGATGAAATCACGGCGGCGAGCGAGCAAGCGGCAGACGCATTGAAAAACGTAGAAAGACGGCTTGCGGATATGGCGGTTTTGATAAAGAATATCACGACGTACCAAAAGACAAAGCCCGTCTATGAAGCGTACAAAAAGGCGAAGAACAAAGAGCAGTTCCGCGCCGCGCACGAAAGTGATCTGATACTCTATGAAGCGGCGGCAAAGGCACTACGCGCCGCCAACGTCGGCGGCAAACTCCCAAGCGTCGCCGCGCTCCAAGCTGAGTATGCAAAGCTGACCGAGCAGAAAGAAGCCCTATACGCCGATTATGGCAAGCTCAAAAAGCACGTCAAGGA
>JAZNDR010000044.1:0-12784 GCA_045588185.1 Candidatus Scatosoma sp.
AGGAGACGTGGCAAGGACTTTTCCCTGTACGCCTTTGTCTTTACCGGCAATTACAAGTACGTTATCATTTACTTTTACGTTCATTGTTTTAGTCCTCCTGACAAATTACAGAACTTCGGGAGCAAGGGAGATAATCTTCATGTAGTCCTTATCTCTCAATTCTCTCGCGATCGGCCCAAAGATACGGGTACCCTTGGGTTGCTTTTGGTTGTCGATGATGACGGCTGCGTTTTCGTCGAATTTAACGAACGTACCGTCAGCACGTCTGATTCCTTTTGCGCTTCTTACGATAACCGCTTTCACAACGTCGCCCTTCTTAACCGCGCCACCGGGGGTTGCGGTTTTAACGGACGCTACGATTACGTCGCCGATGTTACCGGTCTTACGGAAGGAGCCGCCTAATACTCTGATGCACATAAGCTCTTTTGCGCCGCTGTTATCAGCTGCTTTGAGTCTCGATTGAGGCTGTATCATAACTTTCTACCCTCCTTGATTACTTCGCCTTCTCAACGATTTCCGCTACGCGCCAGTTTTTATCCTTGCTGAGCTTTCTCGTTTCGACGATTCTTACCGTATCGCCAACGCCGCACTCGTTGTTTTCGTCGTGCGCCTTGATACGTTTACTTTTCGTGATGGTTTTCTTGTAGAGCGGATGCTTGCTCTTGTCGCTGATAAGAACAACGACCGTCTTATCCATTTTATCGGATACAACAAGACCGACTCTTTCTTTTCTCAAATTTCTTTCCATAATTGCTGTCCTCCGATGTTACGCTTTGAGCTCTCTCGCACGGATTTCCGTGTTTACGCGAGCGATATCTCTCTTGCAGGTTCTGATGGAAACGGGGTTGTCAAGCTGACCGGACGCCAAACGGAAACGAAGGTTGAAAAGTTCACTTTTGAGTTCCGCAAGCTTTGCTACAAGCTCTTCGCTCGTCATTTCTTTTACTTCTTTCGCTTTCATTATTGTTCACCGCCTTCTGCCGTTTCGGTTGCTTCCGCAACGACTTCTTTCTTCACAAACTTACATTTTACGGGAAGCTTGTGCGCCGCAAGACGCATTGCTTCTCTTGCTACATCTTCGCTTACGCCTGCCATTTCGAACATAACGCGGCCGGGTTTAACAACCGCTACCCAGTATTCTACCGAACCTTTACCGGAACCCATACGCGTTTCCGCAGGTTTCTTCGTGATAGGCTTGTGGGGGAAGATGTCGATCCAAACTTTACCGCCACGCTTGATGAATCTCGTCATTGCGATACGGGCTGCTTCGATCTGGTTGGATTTAATCCAGCCGAGTTCTTCGGATACGAGGCCGTATTCGCCGTATGCGATTACGTTACCCTTCGTAGCCTTACCTTTCATCGTGCCACGATGCTGTCTACGTCTTTTTACTCTTTTGGGAATTAACATTACTGTTCGCCTCCTTCTGCAACGGGCTTCTTCGCAGCTTTGATCACTTCGCCCTTGTAGATCCAGCACTTAACGCCGATCATACCGAAGGTCGTGTGCGCTTCCGCAAACCCGTAATCGATATCCGCACGAAGCGTTTGAAGGGGAATAGAACCTTCGTGATAATGTTCGCTTCTTGCAATTTCAGCACCGTCAAGACGGCCGCTGACCATCATCTTGATACCCTTAACGCCCGCTCTCATCGAACGGCCGATTGCCTGCTTCATGCAGCGTCTGAACGACATACGCTTTTCAAGCTGTGCCGCAACGCCTTCCGCTACGAGCTGTGCGTCGCAGTCGGGCTTTCTCACTTCCGTGATGTTGATGCTAACCGCTTTGCCGTTCGTAAGCTTTGCAAGCTCTTTCTTGATAACTTCTACTTCTGCGCCGCCTTTACCGATGATGACGCCGGGACGAGCCGTGTAAATGGTTACAACGATTCTCGCTGCCGCTCTCTCGATAAGGATTTTGCTTACCGCAGCCGCATAGTACTTCTTTTTAAGGAAAGTACGGATTACGTTATCTTCTTTGAGGAATTTGGAGAATTCTTTTTTGTCTGCATACCAAGTGGTATTCCAATCAGCGATAACGCCGACTCTTAAACCGTGAGGATTAACTTTCTGTCCCATTGTTATACTTCTCCTTCCAATTTCTTAACGTCCAAAATGACGGTGATGTGGCTCGTTCTCTTTAAGATCGCGTGGCCTCTGCCTTTGGATACGGGCTGCATTCTCTTTAACATCTGTCCGCCGTCTGCGAAACATTCCGCAACGTACAGATCGTTTCTGTCCATACCCATATTGTGCTCTGCGTTTGCCGCAGCCGACATAAGCACTTTCTTTACCGCAAGCGCGCTTCCGTTTACGCTGTAATCGAGAATCGCTTTTGCTTCTTTATAGCTCTTTCCGCGAATCAAAGCAAGAACGGTTCTTACTTTGTAAGGGGAAACTCTGATATATTTAGCGACTGCGTAAGGGCGTTTTTCTCTTCTTTCTTCAACCCTTGCCGTCTTCTTCTTCATATTCGTTGCCATTTATCTATTCTCCTTATTTACCCGGGCTAGTCGTTTTCGCGGTGTGACCGTGGAACGTTGTGGTGGGAGCAAACTCACCGAGCTTGCAGCCGATCATATCTTCCGTTACGTATACGGGCACGTGTTTACGACCGTCGTATACCGCAATCGTGTGTCCAACGAAATCGGGGAAAATGGTAGACGCTCTCGACCAAGTTTTGATAACTTTCTTTTCGTTCGATTCGTTCATCGCCTGAATTCTGCTCAAAAGCTTGGCTTCAACGTAAGGTCCTTTCTTAACGCTTCTTGACATTTTTCAATCCTCCGATTAGTTTATTCTCTTAAGAATGAACTTGTTGGTTGCATTCTTCTTCTTTCTCGTCTTGTAACCGAGAGCGGGCTTACCCCAAGGCGTCAACGGGCCTGCGTGGCCGATAGGAGACTTACCTTCACCACCGCCGTGAGGGTGGTCAACGGGGTTCATAACCGAACCTCTAACTTCCGGTCTTAAACCGAGATATCTTGCCTTACCTGCTTTACCCAAGGAAACGAGCTCGTGGTCTACGTTGCCGACCTGACCGATGGTCGCGCGGCACTTCAAGAGCACGTATCTCATTTCGCCGCTCGGCATACGGATCGTAGCGTATTTGCCTTCGACTGCCATGATCTGCGCGGAGATACCTGCGCTTCTTGCGATCTGACCGCCCTTACCGGGGGTAAGCTCGATGTTGTGTACCATCGTACCGACGGGGATATTTTCAAGGGGAAGCGCGTTGCCGACTTTGATGTCTGCGTTTACGCCGCTCATAACCTTGTCCCCTACGTTCAGACCAACGGGAGCAAGGATATAGCTCTTAACGCCGTCTGCGTATACGAGGAGCGCGATGTGTGCGCTTCTGTTGGGGTCATACTGAATGCTCTTAACCGTTGCGGGAATATCGTCCTTGATTCTCTTGAAGTCGATGATACGATATTTTCTGCGGTTACCGCCGCCGATGTGTCTGGTGGTGATTCTGCCCATGTTGTTACGGCCGCCGCTGTGGCGTTGGTCGTGCATCAAAGATTTTTCGGGCTTAGCACCTGCCGTAAGATCGTCGTTCGTCAAAACCGTTACGAAACGGCGACCTGCGGAAGTGGGTTTATACGTTTTAATAGCCATTTTCTAACTTCCTCCTAAATTAGGTAAGCGATTCGAAGAATTCGATAGCCTTGCTATCTTCCTTCAAAGTAACGATCGCTTTCTTACGGTCGGGAGTGTAACCTTCGTTTCTGCCCATTCTTTTGAGCTTACCTTTACAGGTAATCGTGTTCACCTTCGCAACCTTCACGCCGAATACTTTTTCGACTGCCAATTTGATCTGGGTTTTGTTTGCGTCCTTCTTAACGTAGAACGTGTATTTTTTAGACGCGATACCGTCGTAACCTTTTTCGGTCAAAACGGGCTTAATGATAATATCCTCTGCAAACATTACGCGTTTACCTCCTGGAATTTCTCAACCGCAGCCTTCGTCATAACCACTTTCGCGTTTGCAACTACTTCGTAGGTGCTAAGCTGTGCAAGGGGCAACGTGGAAAGCTTGGGAAGGTTCGCCGCCGCGCGGATTACGTTTACGTCGTCGTTATCCATAACCACAAGCGCCTTGTTAAGACCGAGCGCCTTTGCGAACGCCGCCATCTCTTTGGTCTTGGGTGCGGACACTTTCAGCTCGTCCACAACGATGAATTCGCCGTCTGCAACCTTCTTGGAAAGCGCGGACAAAAGAGCCGCTTTCTTTGCCTTGTCGTTCATCTTCTTCGAGAAGTCACGGGACTTGGGTGCGAACACTACGCCGCCCTTGATCCACTGCGGAGCGCGAATGGAGCCCTGACGAGCACGACCCGTACCCTTTTGTCTCCAAGGCTTGATACCGCCGCCGCGAACTTCCGTTCTCGTGAGGGTGGATTTGGTTCCCTGTCTTTCGTTTGCAAGACGGGTAACGACTGCCTGATGAATCAAAGATTCTTTATATTCGACGCCGAACACGTTATCGTTCAATTCGATTTCGCCGACTTCTGCGCCGCTCATATTTAATACTTTAATAGCCGCCATTGTCTGTCACTCTCCTTATTTGCTCTTCACGCTGTCCGATACGGTAACGATGCTGCCTTTCGGACCGGGGATTGCACCCTTGATGAGGATCGCGTTTCTGTTCAGATCAACCTTAACGACTTCAAGGTTCTGAATGGTAACGTTTTCCACACCGTACTGACCTGCGAGGTGCTTGTTCTTGAACACTCTCGAAGGGGAGCTGATAGGACCCATAGAACCGGGCTCTCTGTGTACGGGGCCGGTACCGTGCGTCATTTTCAGTCTCTGTTGATTCCATCTCTTGATAACGCCGGTGAAACCGTGACCTTTCGTCACGCCCGATACGTCTACCTTGTCGCCTGCCGCAAACACGTCTGCTTTGAGCTCCGTGCCAACCGTGTAGGTTTCTGCGTTAGCAACTCTGATTTCTTTCAAGACTTTATGGGGTTTAACGCCTGCTTTCTTGAACTGTCCGAGCTCGGGCTTCGTAAGCGCCTTTTCGCTCGTTTCGATAAAGCCGAGCTTCAACGCGGCGTAACCGTCGTTTTCTACCGTCTTTACCTGAACTACGGGGCAGGGACCTGCCTCAACTACCGTAACGGGGATCAACTTCCCGTCTTCTGCAAAGATTTGGGTCATACCAACTTTGCGACCGATGATTGCTTTATTCATTGATAAAGTTCACTCCTTAAAATTTTTTTATTTTCGAATACCTTTGAAAGTATTTCTCGGTGATTTTGGATTGCCTATCAAAGCTTGATCTTGATATCCACACCTGCGGGGAGGTGAATGGAATCGAGCAGCTTCGCGTTGGGCGAATAAATGTCGATGATTCTCTTGTACGTTCTCATTTCGAACTGTTCGCGGGAATCCTTATATTTGTGCGGGGAACGAAGAATCGTAATGATTTCTCTTTCGGTAGGAAGAGGAATAGGTCCGGAGATCTTTGCTCCGCTCTTCTTCATCGTTTCTACGATGCGGCTTGCCGCTTCGTCTACGAGTTCGTGGTCGTACGCCGCTAACTTGATTCTGATTTTCTGTACTGCCATTTTTGTGTTACTCCTTTTACTGTTTATACTAACGATTTATTTGCTGTATCAACTCACCCGTGTGTATCGAGGCACTCCGCAAAATAAAAACACTCATTATTTTTCCGAGCGTTCTTACGCAAAGCCTCGGTTAGTCGCAGGAGTCGAGCCCCCACTTTTGTCAACGGAAATTATCTGTCGGGGCGGCTTTTAGCCCCAAATTTCAGTAACTTCCCGCATCAACCCATACACCGCGTTTTTACACAGCCTATTTATAATACCAAATTTACAAGCCCCTGTCAAGCGTTTGAACGAAAGTTTTTAAAATTTTTTTAACTTTTTTTGGAAAATAGGAATATTTCGAAAAAAGTCTGTTTTTTCGCCTTGATTATTGCCTTTTAGAGCTTATTTTATACCTTTTACTTCCTTATTTATATATACGCGTACGCGCACACGCGCCTATAAGCCGTAAAAAATGCGCAATTTCCTTTTCGAAAGGAAATTGCGCATCAAAAATTTTATTTTTCGATAAGCTCCGCAAACGAACCGCCCTCGTCGATAAACAAATCGGACAAAGCGCGAAGCTCGTTTTGACCGAAGCCCAGCGCGTCGTATACCCCTACCAAGGGATACCCCGCCGCCTTTGCCGTTTGCGCCGCGAGCAACGAATCCTCGAATACCCAAGTCTGTTTATGGGGCGTACCGAGGAACTGTTCCGCCGCGATAAACACGTCGGGTTTATCCTTGCCTGCGCCCACCTCGGTACAGGAAACGATACCCTCGAAGTAGTCGAGTATACCGTGCTTATTCAGCACCACCTTGATAAGGTTGGTTTCCGCCGCCGACGCGATACACATTTTTACGCCCTTTTCCTTTAAATGCGCCAGCAATTCCCGCACGCCCGCTTTTAACTGTACGACTTCACGGTAATACCACTCGCAAAAGTCCAAGGTGAATTGCAACACGCTTTCGACGCTATCTCCCGCACCGTGCTTCGTATGTAATATTTTCGCAATAAACGCCGCGTTTTGCGTACGCATCGCCCTGTCGTCCTCTGCCGAGGGACGGAAGTTTTTATCCTTGAAATAGTACTCCCCCGCCTTTTCGTAAAAGACTTCCCAAAATCCGAGCGAGGCGATCAGCGTGCCGTCGCAATCGAAAATCGCGCCTTTTATATCCATTTTTTTACCTCTTTTTATAACAATTCTTCAAAATCGTAGATATATTTATCCGCAATCTCGCGCATTTCCGCCTCGTAGCCCGCCGAAAATTCGTCGTAGACCCCGACCGTTTTCATGCCCGCTTCCCTCGCCGGCTTCAACGCCGCCACGCTGTCGTCTACCATCACACATTCTTCTATCGGCAAACCAAGCTTTTCCGCGACCGTTTTATAAATAAGCGGGTCGGCTTTCGTCGTGGGGAAATCTTCTATCGACCACACGTTATCGAACAGCTCGTATAACCCCAAGCGTTTCGTGGACGGGTCTAAAAATTCGTGCGGACTCGCCGTTAAGACGTTCAAGCTTATTCCCCGTTCTTTTAAAACGGTCAGCGTTTCGCGCACGTTCGATTTTTGCGGAATCGCCGTTTCGTATTTCACGCGCAGTACCGACTTGAACTCCGCCACGATTTCCTCTACCGTTTCTAAGAGCGAAAACCGTTTTTTGAAATCCTCGGCAACACCGTATAAACCAAGTGCGATACCCTGTTTAATGACCTCGGGCGTAAAATTTGCGTTACGCTTTACGAGAAATTCCCTCAGCATTTTTATCCAGCCGTTCGTCATGGAATCGACGAGCGTACCGTCTAAATCGAAAATATACGCTTTCGCTTTCATCATTTGTTCTTTTCCTTAAATCTTGCTTTTGCGCGAAGCTCGCTGTCCAAAATACGCTTGCGGATACGGAGCGATTTGGGCGTAACCTCTAACAGCTCGTCGTCGGCGATAAATTCCAAACATTCTTCCAAACTCATTTTGGAAACAGGAATTAAGGTAAGCGCGTCGTCGCTACTCGACGAGCGGGTGTTGGTAAGGTGCTTCGTCTTACAAACGTTTACGTTAATATCGTCCGCGAGGTTGGTATAACCCACGACCATACCCTGATATACGGGCGTACCCGCCGTAATAAACAAATTCCCTCTGCCCTGCGCGTTAAACAGACCGTAGGTAACCGCCTCGCCCGTTTCAAACGCCACGAGCGAGCCCGTGCTTCTGCGTTGCATATCTCCCTTGTACGGTTCGTACGAATAGAAGATCGTATTCATAATACCCTGTCCCTTGGTATCCGTCAAAAATTCACTCTTATACCCGAACAGGCCGCGGGACGGTACGGTAAATTCAAGGCGCATTCTGTTGCCAATTGCCGTCATTTGCACGAGGTTGCCCTTGCGATTGCCCATCGCGGAGAATACGGGGCCCGTCATATCCTCGGGCACGTCCGCAACGAACCGCTCAATCGGCTCGTGGCGCACACCGTCTATTTCTCTATACAAAACCTTGGGTGTGGAAACTTGGAATTCATACCCCTCTCTTCTCATCGTTTCAATGAGAATGGAAAGGTGCATTTCCCCGCGTCCGCAAACGCGGAAGCTATCCGCGTATTCCGTATCGGAAACACGCAAGGAAACGTCACGGAGAAGCTCTTTATACAGTCTTTCGCGAAGCTGACGGCTGGTAACGAATTTCCCCTCTTTCCCCGCAAACGGACTGTCGTTTACCGAGAAAGTCATCTCCACCGTGGGTTCTTCGATTTTTACAAATTGTACGGGCTCGACCTTGCTCGGCTCGCACACGGTATCGCCGATATTCAAGCCGTCAATACCCGAAAATACAACGATATCGCCCGCCTGCGCCGTTGCTACGGGCACGCGCTCCAACCCCTCGATTTGGTAAAGGTTGGCGATTTTGCAATTCGTCCGCACCTTGGCATCGTTGTAATTACAAATGGAAACAGGCTCGTTCGCACGGATAACCCCCCGCTCAATTTTACCGATACCGATACGACCGACGAACTCGTTATAGTCGATACAGGAAACGAGAAGCTGTCCCGCGCCCTCGGTATCCGTTTCCATAGGCGGAATCGTTTCCAAAATGGTATCAAACAAGGGATTGAGGTTGGGTTCTTGCTTGTTAGGGTCAAGCGAAGCCGTACCCTGTCGGCCGCAACAGTACACGATAGGACTTTCCAACTGTTCGTCCGTTGCGTCCAGCTCCATCATCAAAAGTTGCATTTCTTCCACGACTTCCGCGATACGCGCGTCGGGACGGTCTACTTTATTGATAACGATAATCGTCTTTAACCCAAGCGACAATGCCTTTTGCATAACGAAACGGGTTTGCGGAAGCGGACCTTCCGCCGCGTCCACCAAAATAAGCGCACCGTTTACCATTTTGAGCACACGCTCTACCTCGCCAGAGAAATCGGCGTGCCCCGGGGTATCGACGATATTGATTTTTACGCCGTTATAATGCGCCGAAGTGTTTTTTGCGAGAATGGTAATACCGCGCTCTCTTTCGAGGTCGCCCGAATCCATTACTCTGTCTTGTACCTGCTGATTATCGCGGAACGCGCCGCCCTGCGCCAACATCTCGTTGACGAGCGTGGTTTTGCCGTGGTCAACGTGCGCGATGATCGCTACGTTTCTCAAATCGTTTCTGATCATTTGCAACTCTCCTAACCGTAAAACTTTTCAACCCTACTATTTTAATACTTTTTTTCCATAAACACAAGGAAAAACGCACTGCTTTTTTCAATTTAATGAAAAAATCCGCTTACAGCGGAAGTTTTTTCTTATTTTCGTATCTCGTGAAGCGAATTATCAAACCGTTGTCATCTATCGGCTCGCCCTCGTCCACGCAAATAAATCCGTCCGTTTCGTCGAGGTTTGGGAAAAACACCTCCGCCCCGCCGTCCGCGTCCACTTTCGTTACCAACGCGCCGTCGCAATAGGGCAATAACGCCTTATATACTTCTCCCCCGCCGATTACGAAAATATCCTCGTTTTCGTGCTTTTTCATCTCCGCTTTCAACTCGTCATAGCTACGCACGATAATGCAGTCGTCGCGTACCTGCCCCCTTGAAAGCACGATATTCACTCTGTTTTTCAACGGCTTTTGACCGGGGAACGAACGCAGAGTATTCCCGCCCATTACGACGGTATGTCCCATCGTCGTTTCCCGAAAGAATTTCATATCCTTGGGCAGGGAAAACATCATATCGTTGTTTTTGCCGATACCCCATTTTCTATCGGCGTGTACGATTGCGTATATCATATTGCCACCGGAATTTTGCTGTTCAATTTTTCATACTCGTAATCAACGAGTTGGAAGCTGTCTACCGTGAAATCGTAGAAATCCGTTACGGTCGGGTCTACGATAAGCTTGGGCGCTTTATGACGGGGATTGTTGAGCACTTCCTTTACCAAGGGGATATGTCTGTCGTAAATATGCGCGTCGGCGATAACGTGTACCAGCTCGCCCGCTTTCAAGCCCGACACCTGCGCAAGCATGATAAGCAAAACGGAATATTGCACCACGTTCCAGTTATTCGCTGTCAGCATATCGTTCGAACGCTGATTTAAAATGCCGTTAAGGGTATCTCCCGATACGTTGAACGTCATCGAGTACGCGCAAGGATACAAATTCATTTCGTGCAGGTCTTGGAAATTATAAATATTCGTCATAATCCGACGGCTTGCGGGGTTATGCTTCAAGTCGTATAAAACGCGATCGACTTGATCGAACTCCCCCTCTTTGTATTTATGTTTCACGCCGAGCTGATAGCCGTACGCCTTGCCGATACTGCCCGTTTCGTCCGCCCAGCTATCCCAAATATGTGAATTTAAGTCGTGGATATTGTTGCTCTTTTTCTGCCAAATCCAAAGAAGCTCGTCCACGCACGATTTAAACGCCGTACGGCGCATCGTTAAAATGGGAAATTCTTCCTGTAAATTATAACGGTTCACGATACCGAATTTTTTAACGGTATGCGCGGGCGTGCCGTCCTCCCATTTCGGGCGAACGGCTAAATCCGTATCCCAAAATCCGTTGTCCATAATATCCTGCATATTTTGCGCGAAAATTTCGTCCGCTCTGCTCATAACGCCACCGCCTTTTTCTTTTTTCCCGTCCATTATAGCATATTATCGCCCGTTTCGTCAAGATTTGGAAAAGTTTTTTCGGATTATTTTTCCAAAAAGTTGACAAATCGTAAAAAATTGGGTATTATATATACGTATGAAAAATTTTAAGGTCAAGGAGAACCATATTCTATGAACAAGAAAACCGTAAAAGACATTGACGTAAAAGGCAAAAAAGTCCTCGTCAGATGCGACTTCAACGTCCCTATGAAAGACGGCGTTATCACCGATGAAAACCGTATCGTCGGCGCACTCCCCACCATCAAGTATTTGATGGAACAGGGCGCAAAGGTTATCCTTTGCTCGCACATGGGCAAGCCCCATAACGTGTTCGACGATAAACTCGAACTCAACAAAAAGGAAAAAGCAAAGGTAGCGGCGCTCCCCGAAGCGGAACAGTCTGCGGCTACGGAAGAATTCCTTGAAAAGGCAAAGAAAGACGTGAAGAAGCTCACGCTTGCGCCCGTTGCGGCAAGACTGAACGAATTGCTCGGCGGTAAAGTAACCTTCGCCACCGACGTTATCGGCGACGACGCGAAAGCAAAGGTTGCCGCTTGCAAGGACGGCGAATGCGTACTTCTCGAAAATCTCCGTTTCCATAAGGGCGAAGAAAAGAAATTCCCCGAATTTATGGAAGCGCTCGCAAGCTATGCGGAAGCGTACGTAAACGACGCGTTCGGTACGGCGCACCGTTCCCACGCTTCTACGGCAGGTATCGTGGAAGCAGGACTCGTAAAGACGGCGGCTTGCGGTTTCCTTATCGAAAAAGAACTGTCGGTTATGGCTGACACGTTTGAAAATCCCGAAAGACCGTTCGTTGCTATTCTCGGCGGTGCAAAGGTTGCGGACAAGCTGAACGTTATCGCAAACCTTTTGGAAAAGTGCGACACGCTCGTAATCGGCGGCGGTATGGCTTACACCTTTATCAAGGCGCAGGGCGGTAAAATCGGTACTTCCCTCGTAGACGACGAAAAGGTAGCGTACTGCAACGAAATGCTTGAAAAGGCGAAAGCACTCGGCAAGCAAATCGTGCTCCCCGTCGATACGGTTGCGGCAAAAGAATTCCCCAACCCCATCGACGCGCCTATCGAAACGACGGTCGTTCCCTCGAACGCTATTCCCGATGATATGATGGGTCTGGACATCGGTCCTGAAACGAAGAAGCTGTTTGCTTCCGTTGTGGCAAGCGCGAAAGCGGTTATCTGGAACGGACCTATGGGCGTATTTGAGAACCCCATTTTAGCGGAAGGCACGAAAGCGGTTGCACAGGCTCTTGCGAACGCATACGGCAAAGCGACCACGATTATCGGCGGCGGCGACAGCGCGGCGGCGGTACAAGTGCTCGGCTTCGCAGATAAAATGACGCACATCTCGACGGGCGGCGGCGCTTCCCTCGAACTGTTTGAAGGCAAGGTACTCCCTGGTATCGCTTGCTTGAACGATAAATAATTTTACTTTCATATAGAAGACAAACGCAAACGCGGAGATACGAGAAAGACAAGGAAAGCGCGGATTTCCCGACGGGAGTTTACTTGGCGTAAACGAGCAAGGGAAAACGCAAGCTTGACGCCGTATTTCGAAGTATATACGCGTTTAGAAAGTTAATAAGGAGATATACTATTATGAGAAAACCAATTATTGCAGGCAACTGGAAAATGAATAACACCGCTTCCGAGGGCGTTGCGCTCGTAAACGCAATCGCTCCCCTTGTAAAGGAAGCAAACTGCGACGTGGTCGTATGCGTTCCCGCTATCGACATTCCCGCAGTAAGCGAAGCGCTCAAAGGCACGAATATCTGCCTCGGCGCGGAAAACGTGCACTTTGCGGAAAAGGGCGCGTACACGGGCGAAATCTCTGCGGCGATGTTGCTTGAATACGGCGTACAGTACGTCATTATCGGGCACAGCGAACGCCGTCAGTACTTCGGCGAAACGGACGAAACGGTAAACAAGAGAACGCTTACCGCGCTCAAAGCAGGACTCACCCCTATCGTTTGTATCGGCGAATCGTTGGAAGAAAGAGAAACGGGCAAGACGGAAGAAGTGCTTGCTACGCAAATCCACGAAGGTCTTAAAAATATCGAAGATA
>JAZNDR010000045.1:0-10685 GCA_045588185.1 Candidatus Scatosoma sp.
GGCGTATTTTGTGGTACAGGAATGACGAAAATTGCTTAAAGGGGGAAACCGAAAAAAGAAAACGGCGGAATTTCGCAAGCGGGTCAGCGCGAAAACCGCCGTTTTTTCGGGCTTTAAGTCTGTCAAGCGGGTAGATAAAAAGCGAAGCCACCTTGCCCGCGCGCCTGCGGCGCGCGGGCAAGGTGTCGTACAATACTCGCAGGTTAAATAAAAGCTGTTATAGTTAGCTTGTATAATATAGGTGGGGATTTTAAGATTTATTTTTGTGAGGATTTAATAAGGTAGATATAGGTGTGCAGTAGCTGTTTTATTGATGCTTAAATTTATAGTTTTTATTCAGAGTTTATGGCTACGGTGCCTTATTGAATCAATGGTTAATAATTCAAAGGAATCACTTTTTATATGTTTCAACGCTAGTTTTATTGTCGATTGAACTATATTTTTATGAAGAGTGAAACGATAAAAATGATGTTTTTCATATATTGGACAATTTAATATTCTTTTTGACTAAATTATGAGGTGCCTCAAATCAAACATTATGATTTCATTTAAGCACAAATTTGGGGGTTATCTACATATATATTTTGAGGGTAATTTCCCCATATATTTTTTGAAGGTTTTCGAAAAAAAAGACATATTTTCAAAACAGCATTGATAAGCCGCTTCCGTGACGCCTACACCGTTTTCAATATATTCCGCAGCTTTTTGGCACCGATAATGATTTAGATAAGAAATAATTGTTTGTCCTGTAATTTTTTTGAACTGTTTCGATAATATATATTTATCCGTATATACGTTTTTTGCAATCTCGTCAAGCGATAGTTTTCTGTTGAAATTTTCTCTTAAAAATTTAATAGTGGCTTTCACGTTTTCAAACGAGCGGGGGGTAGAACTGGCTTCACTCTTTCTTGTTGAATGATTTATACAAATTTCAATAAGCAGTTGCAATATAAGCTCGTTTAACTTTGCGATGCGGAAGGGATCGTCGAGAGAAGTATAACAATTTGTTAATTCTACAAATATACGCTCGACTTTCGGGTTTTTAAAATACGACGAGAAAAGTAAATTTGTATAATCAATACCGATTTCTCTGCAAAATGCGGTGTCAATAATCAAACAGGAATATTCCAAATATTCTTTCGTGTGCGTATAATGGATTACATTAGAATTGACGACTATAGTATCGCCTTTGGAAAATTCATATTTTTCCCCGTCTAATAAAACTTCGCCCTTTCCTTTGGTGCAAAGCTGTATTTCAATGTTTTCGTGCCAATTTTTCGACGTGCTACAAGTGGAGGGGGTGCGCTTTAAATCAATATGAAAAACGAAAGGTAATTTTTCGTTGAAATGTGTATATTCTTCATGTCTTGTCCTGTCCATAAATCGCCTATCGATAATTATTTTATTATTGATTATAACATACGAAGTACATTTCGTCAAGGATATAAGCGATTGCTATACAAGATTATTTCATTTTACGCATAAAAAATCCTGAAAATCTGATATTTCAGACAAGATAGTGTTATTTTTAGACAAGATTGGGTATTGCATTCTTTGTATAAATACGCTATACTTGTAGTGTAATAAATTTGGGAGCGTAGAAATGAAGAACATATTTTCTCAAGATTTTTCAACGAAAAAAGAACACACGGTTGTAGAAGGACAAGTTATTAAAAACGTTGCAGCGACGATTTCGGTGGACGTAGATGAAAAAGTGAAGTCAAGAGGCATAGCGTTTGCGCAAGAAATCGAAAATGCGTTTATTTCTGATTTTGAAAAAACGGAAAAGGCGTATGCTGAAGGAAAGGTGAACGAAGTGGATAAAATGGTGCACGTTTCCACGTTCTGTGTAATAAACGATATTATTTATATGACATATTACGCAAATACGAAAGCTGCGTCGGAAGACCCGAACAATCAGACTGCACGGCTTGTATATTGTCCCGTAGAACACCCCGATGATAAAACGTTTATAGATATACAATCGGTGGGTGATACGTGTTCAGGATTACGGGTTAATCTCGTTTACGACACGATTTTGGCAAAAAAAGACGATGAAACGTTGTATATTTTATGGACGGCAAAGGTCGGGGATAATTATTATAGATTATATCGTAGCTTTTCCACAAAAACGAAAGAGCTGGGAGAAGTTGGTGTTAACCGTTTTAAGGTTGGAAATATTATCAACGATTTCAGTACGACGGGTATGCAAGGCGCAGTGGCGGAAAATGGCGTGTCTTATAAACAAATGTATAGCGATATTGGTATTATGCAAAAATTCACTACGCGCGTAGAAAACGGTGAAATGTATTATTATACGGGTACATATAGTGGTGATTTTACCTGTATCATTAAGAGTAAGGACTTTATTACGTGGGAATACGTTTCGCAGCCTGATTTCTTAAACGAATCGAAATGGGAAAACGCAACCTACGTAATCGGGGATAAATGTTATTATTTTGTAAGACAACAAGATACCGTTAAGTATGGTTTTTTAACCGCTTACGACCTTGTAAATCAAACGTGGGAAAATCCCGTTTTAATTGAAGATTGTCAATCGAGAGGTGATTTTATAGAATATAAAGGTGAATTGTACCTTTTTCACGCACCCATTGACCGAAATCATATCGGTATCGTAAAAATTGATACGCAAAATATAGCGAATAGCAAGGCTTTGGTGCAGGCGCATATGCATACGAGCTGTTTCTATCCGTTTGTACAATATTATCAAAACGGTGAGCTTGCGATGTCTTATACGGTAGAACGTAAGCATATTCGTTTGGCAGGCTTTACATTAGAAAAATATATGGATAAATAAGTAATTTATTATTGTGAAAACAATATAAAAATAAAAATTTTTAGGAGTAACTATTATGGCAAGACAAAAACTCGAAGGTATTTACATTCCTGTAATCACTCCCTTCAACAAAGACGAATCTATTAACTTTGGTGCGATTAAAGAAATAGCAAAGTTCTTAGGTGAAAACGGCGTAACTGGTATTATTCCTTCCGGTTCGACGGGTGAAATGATTGCTTTGACAAAAGAAGAGCAAATCGCAGTAAACAGGGCTTATATTGAAGCTGGACATGCAAACGGCCTTAAAGTTGTAGCATCTACGGGTGCATATCGTACTCGTGATGTTGTAGAAATGTCGCAAGCGGCTGATGCAGACGGTGCAGACGGTATTATGGCTGTAACGCCTTGGTATATGGGACCCAACGAAAAGGAATTGCTTGAACACTACAAAGCAGTACACGATGCGATTAAAATTCCTGTAATGCTTTATCACAATCCTTATTATTCGACGGTACTTATGAGCGATAAATTTATGGCAAAATTGTATAACGAAGGTTGTATCGACGCTGTAAAAGAACGTCAAGCAGATGTATATCGCCAACAAAATCTTCGTCGTTTAACTGATGACAATTTCGGTGTTTTCTATGGTTATGACGTATGTCCCGTAGAATGCTTGAATTGCTGGACGGACGGTTGGGTTTGTGGCACGGGTAACCTGTTCCCGGCTGAAAATGCAACAGTTTATAACCTTGCAAAAGCGAAAAAGACGGTAGAGGCGATGAAAGCGCATGAAGAAAAGATTTGGCCTTATTTGCATCTTTTCTCCGAAGCGGATTCGAACGGCGACGTGCTTTGGCTTCAAATAATTAAAGAAGGTTTGAAACTTCGCGGTGTAGACGCAGGTTATTGCCGTAAGCCCGTACTTTCCGAGCTCCCTAAGGAAACGATGGATAGATTGAAAGCAACGCTCAAGCACTACGGTTATATCGACTAATGCATAACAAACAAATCGATTGTGCAACAATAATAACTAAAATAGAAAACTGAAAACAAAGTTAGATCTTCGTTTCGTTTTTTGAGACGAAGGTCTTATCATAGGTAAAATTTTCCAATAACGTATATAATTTTAATGATAATAAGAAAAAATACATTGCAAATAGACAATGCAGTGTATTTTTTGTTATATGTAGTCTATTGAAATTAGGGCTTGGCTTTGTTATAATATTTTATGATAGGAAAGGATTTCCTCGTTGAACCGTAAGTTCGGTAAAAAGCAAAAGATCAAAGCTCGGGTTTTCTCGCTTCTTTTTGTGCTTTTTTGGGCGTAATCTTAAAATAATTGGTAAAAGCACGATAAAAATACGAATAATTTTGATAGCCTGTCATACACGCGATTTCATTTAAAGACATTGTACTGTTTTTCATCAGCGTATATGCATATTCGAGTCGATTGCGATTAATATATTCGGTGATTGTCATATTCGTATAAGATTTAAATAACTTGCAAATATACGAATGGTCGTATTGCAACCCTTTAAGTATGTCGGAGGCAGACATAGCCAAAGAGGTGGGGCGCTCGATTGTTTCCAAAATGGAGGAGATAAGCTGAGACGAAAGAGTCTGTGTTGTTAAGCTTTGCAGATCATTGTCAACGTAAATTTCTAAAAGATTCAGGATTGCAAACTTAAACAAAAGGTTCATTTGAGGCAATGTCGAGAAAGAAAGGTATTGTATCCGAGCGAATAAGCTTTCCAATTTTTCGATCTTGTTAGGGCGGAGTTTCAACGGGGCGGTAGGCTTTTTCAAAAAGTTTTGATAGAAATCGGGGGAAAGGCTATTGCAAAGCTCTTTGAACGCATCTTCCTTGATTAGGATATCCCGATGGATTAACGACTCGTTGTTTTTTTGTTTAAAAAAGTGCGAATCGCTTTTTTTGAGAATAAACATATCGCCTGATTCTAACGGTGATTGATAGCCATTGAGAGAATGAAACGCGGATCCAGAGATCACGTAAAAGATTTCGATAAACTCGTGCGAATGCGGCATATTATTGTTTTCATTGGATATTTTGGCAAAGAACGACGTTTCGTTTTTAAAATAGTGCATATTCGATAAGAACAACATAAAAAACAACCTCGTGTAATTTTTTTTGTATTATAACACGAAAAAAAATGTTTGTCAAGAAATTTAGGGTATATATTCAATAGGAAGGAGAGTAGGAAAAGTGGGAAATACGGTAATAGATTTTATAGACAGGCTTAATGCACCGAGTGCAGAATATACCGTTATACCATTTTGGTTTTTAAATGATACATTAAAAAAGAGAAAAATAGCGAAATCTTTTGCTGATTTTAAGGCAAAAGGGATCGATGCGATCGTCGTACATCCGCGGATTGGTTTTCCCAAAAGGATAAAATATTTGTCCGAACGTTTTTTTGCGTGGTATGAGTATATCCTTAAAGCCGCAAAAAAGGTGGAATTGAAAATAATCGTATACGACGAGGCTATGTATCCGTCGGGGGCGGCGGGAGGATTGGTTGCGGAAAAAAGACCTGATCTCCGAGTTCGCTGTTTGTATCTGACGGATAAAAAAGAGGGCAATTTGATCGCGGAGCTGAAAGACGGAAAGTATCTCGTTGAAAAATTTTCAGGAGCGAAGATACGCGGTTTGCATTACGGAGAGGACGACGGGGAGAAAAATCAGCCACTTGCGGCGGATATCCTCAACGAAGAGGCGGTAGACCTTTTCGTAAAGCTTACGCACGAAGAATATTATAGGCGTTTTTCCGAGTATTTCGGGGAAACGATTATTGGATTTTTCACAGACGAACCGCATCCCCGCGGACGTGGGGGCGATCGTTGGCCTGTTTGGACGAAAGGAATGGAAGACATAATCGTCGAGCGTGGCGGCAAACTTGAAGAGCTCGAAGGTCTTTTTACGGGACGGGAAAACCAAACGACCGAGTTATATCGCACCATTTTGCAGGAGCGCGAAGTGGAGGTCTATTATAAATGTTTGCATCGTTTTTGTGAGGAGCATGGAGTATTTTTGGTGGGGCATCCCGCAGAAAGCGATGATATAGAGAAATTAAAATATTTTGATATACCGGGACAGGATCTGATTTTTCGTTTCGTAAATCGAGAAAACGGCGATTTAGAAGGAAGACATTCGGTTTTGGGGAAATGTTCGGTAGATTACGCTCGTATAGTCGGGGCAAGGCGAAACGCAAACGAGTGTCTTGGCGTATGCGGAAAGAGCAACAATTCTTGGGACTTGCCACCCGAAGAGATAAAATGGTTTATCGATTATCTTGCTGTGCGTGGAGTAAATATGTACATACCGCATGCCTTTTATTACAGCTTGCGGGGTAAGCGCAAGGATGAGCGTCCGCCTGACGTAGGATTAAACACTCTTTATTGGGAGCATTACGCATATTTTTCAACATATTTCAAGCGAATATCTTGGTTGATGACAGATATTAGAAACTTGGCAAAGGTAGCGGTTTTGTGTCTGAATGGCGCGATGCCCTACGAGGAAGTGCGTGCCTTTTATGAAAATCAAATAGAATTCAATTATGTGCCATATTGTTTCCTTCAAGAGGCAGAAACGGAAAACGTGTTTACGCTGAAAGAAAATTCATATCCGTATATATACGATAGGGATGATTTATCGGACGGAAAGCTAGCACATTGTGCAAAATATCTTGCCAACGCTTCTGATATAACGGAACGGGATATCTATTTTGACAGCCCTCAAAAAGACGTTCGCGTCACCCATTTCGTCAAGGATGGTTTGGAATGTTTTATGCTCGTAAATCTAGGCAACGATCGGGTTTTCGATGGCGTAAAGATTAACGGGGAGGGCGAGATTGTCCGTTACGATTTATGGGATGGCAAATTCGGGAAACTGGCAACGAAAAAATTGGGCGGGGAAACATTGTTTTCGCTTACGCTGGAAAAGAACGAAAGCGTTTTGTTGATCGTGGATAAGAAAGACGAGGAGATACCCATATATACGGAAAAGAGAAACTATTTAGATATCGAATTCAAGCTCGTAAAAACGGATAAAAAAAAGTATGTAAAAACGTATACAGCGACTGTTGATGGTACACGGATACAAGAAAATACATATTTGCGTTTGCGTGCCAACGAGGTTGTGGAATGGTGGATAAACGGCAAGCTTGCCAACGTCACCTTTTGGAACCCGCATATATTATCTGCATCGGAGTATCTGTACCAAGGTTTAAACGATGTTACGGTACGCGTTCTCGGTTCGGTGGCGAATAAATACGGAAAGCAACAAGTGCCGTACGGACTTGTGGAAGAAAAGAAATATTAAAGGACGATTTAAGGAACAAAACTTATGGAATATAACGTTTTAGATTTCGGTGCAATCGGCGACGGGGAAACTTTGAATACGAAAGCCGTGCAAAAGGCAATCGACGCCTGCGCGGTGGCGGGTGGCGGTAGGGTGTTTTTTCCGAAAGGGCAATACGTGCTTTCGTCGGTGTTTTTGAAAAGCAACGTCGAAATCGTGTTCGACGACGCGACGGAAATTTTAGGAAGCTTGCAATTGAGTGACTATTGTCCTGACGAACAAGTGGATTATCCGTTGTATCAAGATAAATCACATTCGTATTTCCATTGTAGTATGTTTATAGGAATTGATTGTGAAAATATCAAAATTACGGGCAAGGCAAAGATTGATATGCGAAGCGTATGGGACGACGAAAACGTACGAAAAATGACATATCGCGGGGCGAAATGCATTGCATTGAAAAATTGTAAAAACGTAGAATTGAGTAATCTTTGGATCTTTTTTGCGACGGATTTGGCGATCTATTTTGCGGGCTGTGAAAACGTGGATATCTACGGAATAAAAATGCGCACGTATATCGACGGAATATCGCCAGATAATTGTAAAAACGTACGAATTCACGATTGCGATATCGAAGCAGGCGACGACGCGTTGGTGATCAAAAGCTCGTATACGCTGAATAAGCTGGATATATGCAAGGATATTCGCGTATGGAATTGTAAGATAAAATCGCGTGCGTATTGTATTAAATTCGGTACGGAAACCAACGGCGGATTTGAAGATATCGTTATGGAAGATATCTATATGTACGATACGCGTATATGCGGGTTTAGTATCATGAGCTCGGACGGGGCAGTGATAGACAATATCGTTTTGCGGAACGTGAAAATGGTCAACGTAAATACGCCGATTTTCCTTCATTTAGGCAAGCGTATGCGCGGACCTAAGGGTAGAGAAATTGGGCGTATACGCAACGTACTTATTGAAAACGTGGAAGCGACAGGACCGTACGGACCGTATGAGATCGTGCCGTCGCAATATCCGTATTACCAGGCAAACGATTGGTGGCAGGATAGAAAGGTATACGCGCAGCAATGGGGAACGCCCGAAATGGAAGAGCGTAGAGAAAATTGGCAAATCACGTCGAATATATGCGGATTGAAAGGGATACCGCTGGAAAATATCACTTTGCGTAATGTGCATTTAGAGTTGGACGGCGGGGTGCAAGAATTTGAGAAGGACGTGGAAGAAGAAGCCCCTGATTATCCAGAAACGTTTGGGTACGGTTGGATTTTGCCGGCAAAAGGTATTTATTTCCGCTACGTAGACGGACTTACGCTGGATAACGTAACGGTAAAAACCTTACGTTCCGACGCAAGAGAAGATTTTGTGTTTAAAAAATGCGACAACATAAAAAGATAACGCAAGCAATTTATAAGGAGTAGGGATGATACAAGATCGGAAAATACTACAAGAAGTAGAACGAGAGCTGGATTATACGTTTCCTGTTGCTGCGGAGATCGTACAAGCGAACGGAGCGCTGCGCGTGGAACGTACCGCAGATAAGGTACGCATAACTTATGCCAATACGCGCGATCTTGCCCGTGCGGGCTTGATACTCAAAGCCAACGGCACGGAAACGGATTATACGATAGAAGAAACAAACGCATTCCAAGACGTATGTTTAATGATAGACTGTTCGCGAAATGCGGTAAAAAGCGTGGGAACGGTAAAAAAGCTTATTCGTAATCTCGCAATGATAGGTTATACGAGCTTGATGCTGTATACAGAAGATACATACGAAGTCGAAAACGAGCCTGTGTTTGGATATCTTCGCGGACGGTACACGAAAGCGGAGATGAAAGATCTTGACACGTATGCGAATGAATGGGGAATAGAGCTTATCCCTTGCATACAAACGCTGGCACACTTAAATCAACTGACGAGATATAAATACACGCACTTCAAATGCTTTGATTGCTCGGATATTTTGCTTGTAGGAGAAGAAAGAACGTACGAGCTTATCGACAATATGTTCAAAACGATTTCGGAGTGTTATACGAGTAGAAGAATACATGTTGGTATGGACGAAGCGTGGTTGCTTGGTAGGGGCAAGTATTTAGAAAAAAACGGACTTGTGCCAAGATTTGAAATTCTTTGCAATCATTTGCAGAAAATATGTGAGATTGCCAAGAAATACGGATTAAAGCCTATGATATGGAGCGATATGTTTTGGCGTATCGCGTATGACGACAAAGGCTGTCGCGACGAAAACGGCAAGGTAGTAATACCGCAAGAGATATTAGCGAAAATACCAAAGGAAGTAACGCTTTGCCATTGGGATTATCATTACGTAACCGCAGACAAATATCGCGAGCTGTTGGAAATACATAAACAATTTGATAATGAGATTTGGTTTGCGGGCGGAACGGTGGAGGATAACCGTGGCGTTATACCACACTTAACCTATTCCACAAAGGTTGCAAGCGCGGCGATAGAAGCGGCGAAACAATCGGGAATAGAAAGCTTAATGGAAACGGTGTGGGGAGACAATGGCGGAGAATGTTCGCTTTTCGCGACTTTGCCGGCTATTATGCATTATTCCTATACGGCGCTTGGTTTATCGCGAGCGCGTTTGGAAAAAGAATTCCAAGCGTTGACGGGGTATGATTACAACGAGTATATGCGTTTAGAAGAAGCGCAAACGTTTGGGCAGTACACTGAAGATCTTGGTAATCCTTCAAAATACGGCTTATATAACGACGTATTCCTGGGATATGTGGACACGGCAATCAATACCGAAGATAAGAAATATTTTTCAAGAGCTAAGGAAGCGATAGCACATTTACGACACGGACAATATGGATACGTTTTTGAAAGCGCGTACGCGTTAAACGAAGTTTTGGAGCTCAAATACGATATGGGGATTCGACTCCGGAAAGCGTATCAAGAAAAGGTCAAAGAAGATGTTGCAAACTGCGTAGACGATTTGTTGAAAATAATCGGCTTATTGGAAAAGTTTATTGAAATCTATCGAAAACAATGGTTCATAGAAAATAAGCCCAACGGCTTGGAAATACAGGAAATCCGTTTGGGTGGTTTGAAAGAGAGATTAACAGGTTGTAGGGCGAGATTGATCGCGTATTTGAAGGGGGAGATTGAAGAAATCCCCGAATTGTGCGAAAAATTATTGCCCGAAGCGATATCGAGAACCAGGGAAGGAAATCGATTGGATTTATTCTCCCACGAAGCGATTGCAAGCGTTAACGCATTCGATGGCTTTACCGAGGTTGACGTGTAACAACAAACGGCAAACAAGAAAAAATGATTTCAGGCGCAATATGCTATTGGAGCATAGAGTCCCCAAACGAAAAAATACAGTGTTATTTTAGATTGAATTTACGATTATAATTTTTAAATTTTACGTTTAATTTTTATTGTGCACATTCCAAATTTGTGTATAAAAAAAGGAAATAATTAGCAGAAAACAAAAAAAAAGCCAATGTGGTGTATATTTTATTATATGTTGTATATTGACATGGTATATAAGGTATGTTAGAATTTTATTAT
>JAZNDR010000046.1:0-17569 GCA_045588185.1 Candidatus Scatosoma sp.
GGCGCGGGCGACGGTATGGTTGCGGCGGCGGCAATGAAGCTTGCGGAAAACGCACCGCTTTCGGAAATTTTACGCGCGGGCGTGGCGGCTGGCACGGCGACCGTTATGACAACGGGCAAGACCTCGTTTACCCGAGAAAAATATAACGAAGTTATCTCAAATTTACGCGTTAGCGAATTATAAAAAACAGAGTCTATTTTTCATCCGTTTGCATATAATGTAATATATGTTCGGAAAAAAGCCTTTGACGGTGGCGGGGGAGTAAGCGAAGCCCTCGCGCTCCTATCGCTTACGGTAGAGCGGAAGTTGGTAAAAACGCCGTTTATCACACGGAAGAGGCGAAACAACCAAAGAAAAAACGGTTCAGTCGCTTTGCAACTTCAAGTTGCAAAGTCTGACGCTGGCGGTTTTATCGGAGCGAATATATGAAAAAATCGGAAAAAATTATCTCCGCGTTAGTTACCGTGGCACTCGGCGTATTGTTGATCGCGTTGCGCGGTAAATTTATCAGTATCTTAATGACCGTGCTCGGACTCGGCTTGATTGCGTTCGGTATTCTCGACTTCATTAACAAGACAATACCGCCCGCCGTGGTAAAAACGGTGGCGGGAGTAGTGGTTATTGTTTGCGGTTGGGCGATCGTTGGGGCAGTACTGTATCTCGTGGCGGGCGTTCTCTTGATTGCGGGTATACTGCTTCTTTATGAAAAAATCAAAGCGAAAACCCGTTGCGCCACTTGGTATCTGACTTTATGCGAATACGCTATGCCCGCACTGTTTATCGTAATCGGCATTTTGCTGTTATTCAATCAAGGCAACACCGTCAACTGGGTATTTATCGTCAGCGGCTGCTTCACGGTCGCAGAGGGCGGTTTACTTCTCGTCAACGCGCTTTCGGGAGATTAAAATTTCATTGCGTTAAATTTTAGGCTCTGTCCTTTCGGGCAGAGTTTTTTTATGCAAAAAAATTAAAAAGATAAAAATTTATCGATTTAGCGATTTGAAATTGCGTAATAGGCTGTTCAAGCGTTTGTTATTCGACAAAAAATGTGCTATAATAGACGTGTATGTTGGCAGGGTATGGGCATTTTGCGCCCTGACGAGAGTAAAAGTGAAAAATAATAAACAAACGGAGATAAAAACTATGAACAACAAAGTTACTATTATCGGCGCCGGCTCGGTAGGGGCAACGGTAGCTTACACGTTGGTGGCAACGGGTTCGGTTGCGGAGATTGTGTTAATCGACGTCAACGAAGCGAAAGCGCAAGGCGAAGCGCTCGATATCATTCAATCCACCCCGTATTTACACCCCGTAAAAATCTATTGCGGAAACTATGAGGACGCAGTGGGTTCGGATATCGTTATCGTTACTTCGGGTGTGGGCAGAAAGCCCGGACAGTCGCGTATCGATCTTACGCAAACAAACGTCAACATTTTGAAATCCATCGCGCCGCAAATCGTGAAATACGCACCCGACGCGCTGTACCTGTTCGTTGCGAACCCCGTCGATATTTTAACCTACGTGTTCTGCAAAATCACGGGCGTGCCTAAAAACCGCGTGATCGGTACGGGCTGTACGCTTGACAGTATTCGTTTGAGAACCCGCCTTTCCGAACTGTATTCGGTAAACCAAAAGCAGGTACACGCGTACGTGCTCGGCGAACACGGCGACAGTTCGTTCGTGGCTTGGTCCACGGCGGACATTTCGGGCGTTCCTCTTGCCGAATACGAAAAGACGCTTACGGATAAGAGCGCGATTACCGTATCCCCTTATACCCACGAAGAGGTAGAGGAATACGTGAAGAAATCGGGCGGTAAAATCATCGCGGGCAAGGGCGCGACCTTCTACGGTATTGCGGCTTGCGTAACGCAGATTGTGAATAGTATCTATTCCAGCGCGTATACGATTTTGCCCGTATCCACCGTACTCGACGGCGAATACGGTATTTCGGACGTTGCGCTTTCTACCCTTTGCGCAATCGGAAACGAGGGTATCGTAACCACGCTCACCCCTAACCTTTCCGAAGAAGAAGTAGAAAAAATGAAGCATAGCGCAGAAGTATTGAAGGGCGTTATCGCTGAATTAGATATTTAATTTTGGAGTAAAAAAGCATGGAATTCCGTATTGAAAAAGACACGATGGGGGAAATGAAAGTCCCCGCAGACAGATACTGGGCGGCACAAACGCAGAGAAGCTATCAAAACTTCCGTATCGGCGACGAAGTAATGCCCCGTGAAATCACCCGCGCTTTCGGTATATTGAAAAAGGCGGCGGCGATTGCCAACTATAATCTCGGTAAATTACCCGAAGAAAAGAAGAACGCTATTTCGGCGGCTTGCGACGAAGTTATTTCGGGATCGCTCAACGGACATTTCCCGCTCGTCGTTTGGCAAACGGGCAGTGGCACGCAGTCGAATATGAACGCAAACGAAGTCATCGCAAACCGCGGTAACGAGATCGCGGGCACGAAGCTTTTGCACCCCAACGACGATATCAATAAGAGCCAAAGCTCCAACGATACCTTCCCCACGGCTATGCACATCGCGGCTGTCGTTGCTATCGAAGATAATCTCTTCCCCGCTATGGATACGCTGATTGCAACCCTGCAACGCTTGGAAGCGGAAAACGAGGGGATTGTCAAGAGCGGCAGAACGCATTTGCAGGACGCCGTTCCCATCGCATTCTCGCAGGAAATCAGCGGTTGGAGAAATATGATAGAAAAGACCAAAGCCCAGCTTACCCTTGCGCTCGACGGGTTAAAAGAACTCGCGCTCGGCGGTACGGCGGTCGGTACGGGACTTAACGCACCCAAGGGCTTTGCCGAAGAGGTGGCGAAACAGGTTTCTGCTTTGACGGGTAAAAATTTCGTTACGGCGGAAAACAAATACCACGCTCTGACGGCAAAGGACGAACTCGTATTTGCGCACGGCGCGCTCAAAGCGTTGGCTTGTAACTTAATGAAAATTGCAAACGACGTGCGTTGGCTTGCGAGCGGTCCCCGCGACGGTCTTGGCGAAATCTTCATTCCCGAAAACGAGCCCGGCTCGTCCATTATGCCAGGAAAAGTCAACCCCACGCAGTGCGAATCTATGACGATGGTCGCCGTGCAGGTAATGGCGAACGACGTGGCGGTCGGCGTTGGCGCGTCGCAGGGTAATTTCGAACTCAACGTGTTCATGCCCGTCATTATTTATAACTTCTTGCAGTCGGTACGCCTGCTTGCAGACGGTATTCGTTCGTTTGAGAGCAACTGCGTAACGGGCATTAAAGCGAATAAGAAAAAAATGCACCATAACCTTTATAATTCCTTGATGCTGGTTACCGCGCTGAACCCGTATATCGGCTATGAAAACGCGGCAAAGACGGCAAAGAAAGCGTATAAAGAAAACATTTCTCTTAAAGAAGCTTGCGTAGAACTCGGTTTCTTGACGGCGGAAAAATTCGATGAAGTGTTCCGTCCCGAAGAAATGGCGTATCCGCAAAAATAACAGAGTAAAAGGCAGTGAAAAGATAATGAAAATCAGTTACTATCCCGGCTGTACGCTCAAAACGAAAGCGAAAGACCTCGATATTACGGCGCGTCTTTGTGCAAAAGCTTTGGGCGTAGAAATGGAAGAAATCGAAAATTGGCAGTGTTGCGGCGCGGTATATAAAATGGGTACCGACGAAATCGCAACCAAACTCTCGGCTGTACGCGCGCTTGACCACGCAAAGCACAACGGCGGAAAATTGCTTACGCTTTGCTCCGCTTGCCACAACGTCATCAAACGTGCCAACGAGGATATGAAATCGAACGAGGATATACAGCTTCGCGCGAATAACTATTTAAAGCTCGACGAACCGTATAAAGGGGAAACGGAAGTTATCCACTACCTCGAAATGCTGAAAAACGAAATCGGCTTCGATACGATAAAGAAAGCGGTGGTAAAGCCGTTAAACCGCAAAATCGGCGCGTATTACGGCTGTCTGTTGCTCCGTCCGAGCGGTGTGATGGCGTTCGATAACCCCGAAAATCCCACGATTATAGAGGACTTTATTCGTGCGATCGGCGGTACGCCCGTTATCTATCCTTTCCGCAACGAATGTTGCGGCGCGTACGTAGCGTTGAAAAACGCAGATCTTCCCAAGCAGAAGAGTAAAAAGGTACTTACGAGCGCAAAAGAAAAGGGAGCGGAAGAAGTGATTACCGCGTGTCCGCTTTGCCTGTATAATTTACAGGTCAACGGTGAGGGGATTTTGCCCGTAAAATACTTCACCGAGCTTCTCGCGGAAGCGTTGGGGGTGCAACAATGACGAAAGAAGAACGCATTGAAAATCTTAAAAGACTCAGCGGCACGGACGTAAGAAAGTGTATGAAATGCGGTAAATGTTCGGGGCGCTGTCCCGCGTTTAAGGAAATGGACATTAAACCGCATCAGTTCGTAACGATGCTGGGCAAAGGCAAAATCGACGAGCTTTTGTCGTGCAAGGCAATTTGGAATTGTCTTTCCTGTATGGCTTGCGTGGAGCGTTGTCCGCGCGGCGTTGCGCCTGCGGCAGTGGTCGAAGCCGTGCGCGATACGGTAGTCCGTATGCAAGGCAACAACGGGATTAAGGCAGAGGATATTCCGCCTATCGTGGACGAACTTATCCCTCAACAGCTTCTCGTCAGCGCATACAGAAAGTATAATAAATAACGGAAAAAATTAAAAAAAGAGAGTAAATAAAATGCAAAGAATAGGTGTTTTTATTTGTTGGTGCGGTAGCAATATCTCGGCAACGGTAGACGTAGTGAAAGTAGCGGAGGTTATGAAAAACGAACCTGGCGTCGTATACTCCGCAAACTATCAGTATATGTGCTCCGAAAACGGTCAACAGCTTATCAAGCAAGCGATCAAAGAGCATAACCTTACGGGTATCGTCGTTGGCTCGTGCTCGCCCAGAATGCACGAAGCTACCTTCCGTAAAACGGCGGAAGCGGCAGGGCTTAACCCGTATATGGTAGAAATCGCGAATATCCGCGAGCATTGTTCGTGGATACATAAGGACATGGACGAAGCCACCGAAAAGGCGATTATCCTCGTTCGTACCGCGATTGCGAAAGTAAAACTCAACGCTCCGCTTATGGCGGGCGAAAGCCCCGTGGTAAAACGCGCGCTGGTCATCGGCGGCGGTATCGCGGGTATTCAAGCTGCCCTCGATATTGCAGACGCAGGCTTTGAAGTAGACATCGTCGAAAAGAACGCGACAATCGGCGGTAGAATGGCACAGCTCGATAAAACCTTCCCCACCCTCGACTGCTCGGCTTGTATCCTCACGCCGAAAATGGTAGACTGCGCACAGCACGAAAAAATTGATATTTTGTCCTACTCGGAAGTAGAGGACGTCAAGGGCTTCGTTGGTAATTTTAACGTAAAAATCCGCCGTAAAGCGAGATACGTTGACGAAACGAAATGTACGGGCTGTAAGGTATGTATGGAAAAATGCCCGTCCAAGAAAGGTCTTAACGCGTTCAATATGAACTTGAACAACCGCCCTGCAATCCATATCCCGTTTGCACAGGCGATTCCCAACGTAGCGGTAATCGACCCCGAACAGTGTATTAAACTCAAAACGGGTAAATGCGGTATCTGTCAGAAATTCTGCGGTGTAGGCGCGATTGATTACGAACAGAAAGATACCTTTATCGAACGCCAGTACGGCGCAATCGTTGTTGCGACGGGCTTTAAGCCGATCGCGCTTGACAACTTCAACGAATACGGCTATGCGGATAATAAAGACGTCATTACCTCGCTTGAACTCGAAAGATTGATGAACGCGGCAGGCCCTTCCAACGGCGTGTTGCTCCGTCCTTCCGACGGTACGCATCCGAAGGTAATTACCTTTATTCAATGCGTCGGCTCACGTGATTCCAGCGGTTGCGGTAAGCCGTACTGCTCGAAGATTTGCTGTATGTATACGGCGAAGCACGCAATGCTCATTCGTGAAAAATATCCCGATACCGAAGTCCACGTATTCTATATCGACGTGCGTACGCCCGGTAAAAACTACGACGAATTCTACCGCCGTGCAGTAGAACAGTACGGCGTGGACTATATCAAAGGTATGGTCGGCAAAGTCTATAATGAAAACGGCAAGCTGATGGTACAAGGCTCTAACCTCATCGACAACGAACAAATCACGATCGAATCCGACCTCGTGGTTTTGGCAACGGCGATCGAACCCGAGCCTTCCGTAAGAAAGGTAGCGACTTTGCTCACGGCAAGTATCGACACCAACAACTTCCTTACCGAATCGCACGCGAAGCTCCGTCCCGTAGAAAGCCCTACGGCGGGCGTATATCTTGCGGGCGTATGCCAAGGTCCGAAAGACATTCCCGAAACCGTTTCGCAGGCGTCCGCTTGCGCGGCAAAGGTTATCGGCTTGCTCGCGAAAGACAAGTTAAAGACGAACCCTTGCGTAGCAATGCCCAACGAAATGATGTGTAACGGTTGTAGCCAGTGCGCCAACGTTTGCGCATACGGGGCAATCACATACGAGGACAAAGAATTCCGTCTTGGCGGAGGTAAAACGGAAATCCGTCGCGTAGCGAGCGTGAATCCCGCAGTATGTCAGGGTTGCGGCGCTTGTACGGTAACCTGTCCCTCGGGGGCTATGGACTTGAAAGGATTTAGTTCCAAGCAGATTATGTCGGAGGTAGAAGCGATATGCAAGAAGTAACGACGGAAAAGAAAGAATTTACTCCGAACATCGTAGCGTTTTGCTGTAACTGGTGTTCGTATGCAGGCGCGGACCTTGCAGGTTCCAGCCGTCTGACCTATCCCGCAAACGTAAAAATCATTCGCGTACCTTGCTCCTGCCGCGTGAACCCTATGTTCATCTTAAAGGCATTCCAGCAAGGCGCAGACGGCGTTATCCTTTGCGGTTGCCACCCCGGGGACTGCCATTACGTAACGGGTAACTACTACACGAGAAGAAGAATGTCCTTGCTTTTCAGCTTCCTCAATTATATGGGGATAGAGAAAGAACGCACCCGCGTGGAATGGGTTTCCGCAGCGGAAGGCGCACGCTTCTCGGCGGTTATGAACGACTTTGTGAAAACGGTAACCGAGCTTGGCGAAAACAAACGCCTCACCGACCTTAGAATCAAGGAGGGCAAGTAAGATGAAAGACGTTGAAATGAAAATGCTTGAACGCGCGAAAGCGCTCCTTGAAAGCGGAGAAGTAGCCCGCGTAATCGGTTGGAAGAAAGGCGATTTCTGTTTCGACCCCACGCCCGCTTCCTTTGAAACGGTAGAGGAACTCGATAGCTTCGTTTACGATTATTTCTGCGGTGCGAATCTTTCCAAATACCTCATTGAAATGAGCAAGAAAGAGGGCAAAACGGCGGTATTCTTGAAACCTTGCGATACGTATAGCTTCAATCAGCTTGTAAAGGAACACCGTATCAAACGCGAAAATGTATACGTAATCGCTATCGAATGTATGGCGAAACTCGATATCGAGAAAATCAAAGCGAAAGGCATTTCGATGATTGAAAGCGTAGAAGTCGTGGAAAAGGACGTAAAAGTAACTTCCGCTTACGGCACGGAAACGCTGTATAAACCCGAAGTAGTACTCACCAAGTGCGCTACCTGTACCAAAACGCATCAGGTAAAGGACGAGGAGATTATTCTCCACGAACGTCCTGCACGCGATGTAGACCGTTTTGCAGAAGTGGCAAAATTAGAGGCAATGACGGCGGACGAACGGTTTGCGTTCTGGCGCGAACAGCTTTCGAAATGTATCCGTTGCAACGCTTGTCGTAACGTATGCCCCGCATGCTCGTGCGTAAAATGCGTATTCGATAACCCCGCTTCGGGTATCGCGGCAAAAGCGAACGACGATAAATTCGAAGAACAGCTTTTCCACGTAATCCGTGCGTTCCACGTAGCGGGCCGTTGTACCGATTGCGGCGAATGTTCCAGAGTTTGCCCGCAAAACATTCCTTTGCACCTTCTCAATAGAAAGTTTATCAAAGACATCGACAATCTCTACGGCGAATACCAGGCAGGGGAAACGGCTGAGGGCAAAACGCCACTCACTTCCTACACCGAAGGCGACGCAGAGCCGAACGACGTTATGAACGGGGAGGCAAAATAATGTTAAAAATAGCAAAAGAAAGATTAAACGCGCTGTATGCGAAAATCAACGAAAGCATGGGGTTATTTATCCCCGTTAAACGCGCGGGCGAAGTCAATTACGCCGTTTGGGGCGAGGGTAAGGAAGTTTCCCTGGAAACGCTGAAAACGGTCAAATCCCCCAAAAATATGTTTTTCCCGCAAACGGAAAATATGATGCAGTTCAAAACGGACGGTAAAAATCTCGAAGTTGTCGATATCCGCGAGGATTATAAAACTTCCCGCCCGTTCGTACTGTTCGGCGTAAAGGCGTGCGATTATAAGGCGATTGAGGTGCTCGATAAGGTATTCCTTGCCGACCCCGTAGATACTTATTACCAAAACAGAAGAGAAGCGACGACGATTGTTACGCTTGCTTGCTCCCGTCCCGAGGAAAGCTGTTTCTGCGGTGTGTTCGGAATCGATGCGACCGCGCCTGGCGGCGACGTTACCACTTGGCTGGACGAAAACTATTTATACTGGCAAGCAAACACCGAAAAGGGCGAAGCGCTTACGGCACTCGTAAAAGACCTGTTCGAACAGGGCGGAGAAAAAGAGGTTGCAACGCAACAGGAAACGACGAAAGCCGTTTTGGAAAAATTGCCGTACGCAAACCTCGACCTGTCGCGCTTCCAGCCCGAAAACCTCAACGAGCTGTTCGAGGCAAAGGAATGGGAAGAAATGAGCGAGGCGTGCCTCGGTTGCGGTACTTGTACGTTCGTTTGCCCTACCTGTCAGTGCTTCGATATCCGCGATATTAAAACGAACGAGGGCGTGCTCCGTTACCGTTGTTGGGACTCCTGTATGTATTCCGACTTTACGCTGATGGCGCACGGCAACAGCCGTAATACGCAAATGCAGCGTTTCCGTCAGAGATTTATGCACAAGCTCGTGTATTATCCCTCGCAGAACGACGGTTTGTATTCGTGCGTAGGTTGCGGTCGTTGCTTAAATAAATGCCCGCAAAAGCTCAACATCGTAAAAGTTATCAAAACTTTGGGAGGTAAAAACAATGATTAACGAAACGCTCATTCCCAAAGTCGGCGTCGTTACGGATATCCGTAAGGATACGCCCGACGTCAAAACCTTCCGCGTGGTGGGTACGGACGGCAAAAAGCTGTTCCAGCATATGCCCGGACAGTGCGCAATGGTATCTATCCCCGGCGTAGGCGAGTGTATGTTCTCCATTACCTCTTCGCCCACAAACGAAGAATATATGGAATTTTCCATCAAAAAATGCGGTTGCGTAACCGAAGTTATCCACGCGTTAGAAGTAGGCGCGCAAATCACCGTTCGCGGACCTTACGGTAAAAACTTCCCCGTTGAGGGCGACTTCAAGGGCAAGGATTTACTGTTCATCGCAGGCGGTATCGGTCTTGCGCCACTGAGAAGCGTTATCAACTACGTACGCCATTACCGCAAAAACTACGGTAAAGTGGTAATCGTGTACGGTGCAAGAAGTAAGGACGACCTCGTAGATATCGAGGAAATCCAAACGGAATGGATGAACGAGCCGAATATGGAGGTTTACCTCACGATCGACCGCCCGCAAGAGGGTTGGGACGGTCACGTTGGCTTCGTGCCCGCATACGTCAAAGAACTTGGACTTGATCCCAATATGACGGCGGTGCTTTGCGGTCCTCCCATCATGATTAAATTCACGCTTGCGGGATTGTTAGAGCTCGGCTTCGATAAGTCGCGCGTATATACGACCTTAGAGCTTCGTATGAAGTGCGGCGTAGGTAAGTGCGGTAGATGTAACGTCGGCGATAAATTCGTATGCAAAGACGGACCCGTATTCAGAATGACGGAGCTTGACGAGCTTCCCGACGAGTATTAAGGAGAAAATAAACAAATGGAAAAGATGGTAAACGTATTTCTTTTCGGTAAACGCTATCAAGTACCGGAAAGCTTGACGATTATGAAAGCAATGGAATATGCGGGGTATCAGCTCGTCCGCGGTTGCGGTTGCAGAAACGGCTTCTGCGGTGCATGCGCAACGATCTACCGTATCAAAGGTCAGCAGGAACTGAAAACCTGTCTTGCTTGCCAACAGCAGGTAGAAGAGGGTATGTACGTAGCGACCTTGCCTTTCTTCCCGCTCGTAAAGCAGGTTTACGATATGGAGAAGATCAAGCCCACGCAACAAATCATGAGGCAATTATACCCCGAAATCTATTCGTGCATCGGCTGTAACGCTTGTACAAAGAGCTGTACGCAAGAACTCAACGTTATGCAGTATATCGCGTACGCACAGCGCGGCGAATACGAAAAAGCGGCGGAAGAGAGCTTCGACTGCGTTATGTGCGGCGTATGCTCGTCCCGTTGTCCCGCGGGAATTTCCCATCCGCAGGTGGCGTTGCTTACCCGCCGACTTACGGGTAAATACCTTGCGCCTACCAGCGAGCACCTTGTAAACCGTGTTGCGGAAATCGACGCAGGCGATTGCAAAGCGGCGCTCGAAGCGATTATGAACACCCCGCTCGAAGAGCAAAAGAACCTGTATAACCACAGAGAGATCGAGAAATAAGGAGAAGCGTATGTATCAGTATACACCAGAACAACTTGAATCTATGAAAAAAGTAGAGGCAACCCGCGCTTCCCGTATCGAGAAACTCCACGCCCGTATGACAGCGGAGGAAAAGGACGCTGTTTTAGCGCAATTCCACCCCGATTATATCACTTCGGCGTATGAAGAACTCAAAGTTGGGAAAAATAAAGGCGGTAAGGTTTTGCACGAGCTTGCCGACCTCTTGCAAGGTCATTCCCGCGTTGCGGATATGGATATCGACCTTTCGAAAATCGACTACGACGTAGACGTGCTTGTTATCGGTGGCGGCGGCGCAGGCTCGTCCGCGGCAATTGAAGCACATCAGCGCGGCGCGAACGTTATGATTGCGACCAAGCTTCGCTTAGGCGACGCGAACACGGCGATGGCAGAAGGCGGTATTCAGGCGGCGGATAAACCCAACGACAGCCCCGCTACCCATTACCTTGACGCGCTCGGCGGGGGACACTTCAAAAATAAGCCCGAACTTTTGTATAAGCTTGTAAACGAAGCGCCCGAAGCGATTTTGTGGCTGAATAACCTCGGCGTTATGTTTGATAAAGAAGCGGACGGCACGATGGTTACCACCCACGGCGGCGGTACGTCCAGAAAGAGAATGCACGCTTGCCGCGACTATTCCGGTTCGGAAATTATGAGAACGCTCCGCGACGAAGTGTTCAACCGCGGTATCACCGTTGTAGATTTCACGGCGGCAATCGAGCTCATTAAGGACACCGACGGCAAGGTTGCAGGTGCGGTGCTTATGAATATGGAAACGAAAGAAATCTTGATTGCAAGAGCCAAGACGGTCGTGATTGCAACGGGCGGTGCAGGTAGATTGCATTATCAAGGCTTCCCCACGTCCAACCACTACGGCGCGACGGCAGACGGCTTGGTTTTGGGTTACAGAGCAGGTGCAAAATTGCTTTACCCTGAAACGTTGCAATACCACCCCACGGGTGCGGCAGAGCCCACGCAAATCTACGGTGCGCTCGTTACGGAAAAGGTGCGTTCGCTCGGTGCACAGCTCGTTAATAAAGACGGCGAAGCGTTCGTGTATTCGTTGGAAACGCGTGACGTTACCGCGTCGTCCATTATCCGTGAATGCAGAGAACGCGGCAACGGTATCAAGACGACGGACGGCGAGGGTGTATGGCTGGATACACCGCTTATCGACATTTTAAACGGCGAGGGTACGATAGAAAAGCGTATTCCCGCAATGCTTAGAATGTTCGGTAAATACGGCATTGATATCCGCAAAGAGCCGATTTTGATTTATCCTACGCTTCATTACCAAAACGGCGGACTCGATATCGGAGCAAACGGTATGACTTGCGTAGAAAACCTGTACGTTGCAGGCGAAGCAGTCGGCGGTATCCACGGTACGAACCGACTTATGGGTAACTCACTTTTGGATATTATCGTATTCGGCAGAAACGCTGGTCAACAGGCAGGCGAGAAATATAAGAGCGTAGAACTCAAAGAACTCATGCTTGACCACGTAAAAGCATTCGAGAAAGAGCTGGAAGAAGCGGGTATCGAATCGAACGTATGCTCGCCTAAACTCTTGCCCGATTATAGAAGAAAAGCAAACTAAACAAGATAAGGGATTTTGATGAATAATCAGACGGAGCGCACGGTTAGCCGTGCGTTTCCGTCCGTCAAAATAAGGAGAAAACAAAATGTATTTTTATCAGGTATTAAATTCTTTGCTGATACCCTTGTTTTTCGTTTTTTTAATCGCTTCGCTCGGTTACGCCGTCGGCGCAATTAAAATCAAGGGCATTTCCTTGGGTACGGCAGGCGTATTGCTTGTGGCAATTTTGGTCGGTGTACTCTTTTCTTACGTTCCGTCGGTTACGATTGCAGGAAAAACCATTACCTTTTGGGGAACTTCGCAATCGAGCGTATTCAGCACGATGTCGGACATCGGCACGCTTTTGTTCGTAACGGCAGTCGGCTTGATTGCAGGTCCTAAATTCTTCCGTTCTTTCAATAAAAGTATGATTTCCTACGTCGTTATGGGTGCAGTAATCATACTCGTCGGCGTAGCGATCACAGTCGTTATTTCTGCGCTCGATAAGAATATGAGTATCGCAATGGGTACGGGACTTTTATCGGGCTCGCTCACTTCCACGCCCGCATTCGGTGCGGCAAAGGAATCTGCTGGCTTGCTTGCAGGGGAAGTTACCGCAGGTTACGGTATCGGTTATCTTTACGGCGTTTTGGGCGTTGTGCTTTTCGTACAGGTTATGCCCAAACTCCTGAAAGTGAATATCGCAGAAGAAAGAGAACATTTCGTTGCGGCGAACACGATTCAAATTCCCGACGACGGTAAAAAACGCTTTGCTTTGGAAGAATTCGGTTTCTTCCCGTTCTTCATCACCATCGTATTAGGGCTTTTAATCGGCTGTATTAAAGTGCCTATCGGGGGCGGTAACTATTTCAGCTTCGGTAAGAGCGGCGGTACGCTGATAGCAGGTCTTATCGTAGGACATTTCGGACATTTCGGCGCGGTGGATATGAAGGTTTCCAAGCAAACGCTCAATATGTTCCGTGAACTCGGCTTGGTACTGTTCCTTGTCGGCGCGGGCGTTCCCGGCGGTGTGCGTTTCGTAGACGCGTTCGAATGGATTTATATCGTATACGGAATCATCATGGCAACCGTACCTATGGTAATCGGCTTTATCTTGGGTAAATTCGTATTCAAGCTTTCGATTTTCAACAATTTGGGCTCTATCACGGGCGGTATGACGAGTACCCCTGCACTTGGCTCGTTGATTGCGGTAGCAGGTACGGACGACGTATCTTCTGCATACGCGGCGACCTATCCGTTTGCGTTGGTACTCATCGTAGTATCGTGCAATCTGTTGGTACTGTTACCTTTCTAAAAAGGAAATGTAGTGATATGAAAGCGGAGTAATTTTCTTATGAAAAAGCTCCGCTTTCTTTAAAAAACCGCGCAAAAACAGTTGCATTTTTCAAAATAATGATATATAATATAAAAGCTGTTTGCAGAGATGGCGGAGCGGTTGAACGCGCACGATTCGAAATCGTGTTATGCAGGAATGTATACAAGGGTTCAAATCCCTTTCTCTGCGCCAGATAATAAAAGGCTTGTAGCGTTTTTTGCTACAAGTCTTTTTTTGCGCTTTCTACCTAACCACGATTTTAGCAAGGATTATGAAAATACAGGATTGATAGTAAATTTGAGGGCTTCACGCCGTTTGAAATCGTCTATAACGTGAGTGTATACGCTCATAGTCATCTGCGGGGTAGTGTGTCCAACAAGTTGTTGACATACGTTGACGTTGATACCGCACTCGGCGCACCGCGTTATATAGGTGTGGCGCAAATCGTGGAGATGATGTGCGGGGCAAAGTTTCTTGAACGCTTGGGAAATGTAGGAAGGGGAATAGTCAAACACTAATTCAGGGTGTTTGGTTTGGAAGCGTGTACCCGTTTCCCGTTCCGTCTGCTTGCGTTGCTCGGCAAGTATGTGTTTTACTTCGTCCGTCAAAAGGATATGACGGTAACTGTCAACGGTTTTCGTGCCACGTATGAGAATTAAACCCTCGGTTTCGTTTATATCCGACCATTGAAGCGTAAGAGCTTCCGCGCGACGTACGCCCGTATGGAGATAAAACAACATAAGCCATTGAACGCGCTGACCGTTGAGGGCTTCCAAAAATGCGCGTTGTTGGGTAAGCGTAAGAGCTTTTCCGCGTTGCTTGCGATAAGAAATACTATCCGTCAATTTTAATACGTTACGGGCAATAATACCGAGCTTTTCCGCTTTCAAAAACGCAGCGTGCCACGTTTGGCGGGCATATATACGAGTGCGACCGAGCGGGATTTCCGCAAGTGCGCGCTCCACCTCAAATAAGCCTATTTTCGCCATAGGCAAAGCCTTTAACCACGCGGGCGTATGTAGTCTTATCATCTGTTCAATATTGCGAACGCTATACGGCTTCAAAACGGGCTTTTTGTAGGTTTCAAACCAAAGAACAAGCCACTCACCGAGCGTTATTGTTTTGAAATTGGGCGTTTCGTATGTCATTCTTTTTCTCCTTGTTAAAGTATGGTATATCGTAACCGTGCTTGGGGCAATTTTGCCTACATAGGCAATCAGAAGCGTGTGTTATCGAAAAAGTAGCCTTTCTATCCAATCATTCGTGGTCGTTTCACAACGGCAAAATTAGCTGTTTCTCCCGAGCTTGTACGGAGAACAGGACGAGAACGAGCGCAAACTATCTGCGTATAGCGAACTCTACCGAGATATTCGCTTTCATACTCCACTGTATACAATGGGCGAACGGGAACTAATTGTTCGAGTATCTCGTCTATTTTAGAATATCCCGAGCGGGTAATCATATCATAAATCACAACAGGCTTTTTGAGATTTTGCGACATAGAATAGCATTTTTTACCCGTAAGGCGTTCGTCTATATTTTCTTTCGTCATATATTTCGTGATATATGCACCTACATTGTCAATGTTATCAATCTTATTTAGTTTAACAAAACCGAAAGACCAAACCTGCGCCAGCTCATTGAGCTTTACGAAAGGAAGATTGCAAAGCAAATGAAAATGAATTGCACCACGCTTTTGAAACTCTACTACCGCAATATATTTTAATTGCGTATTATAATGATGATTAAGGCGTTTAATGAATCTATCGAAGTCTTTTCTTGCTTTTCCTATATCGGTTAAATTTTCTTTATAAGTAAGTGTTAAAAATTTGTCTAATTCAGGATTTGCATTCGCCGTCATCATTACTTTCTTCCTTGCTCTACTTGCCTTTTTTCTTTGGTTTTCAAGCTTGATTGCTTTTGAAGTATAGAGAGAGCCTGCGCGACCTATTCGGCGCTGATTTTTACCTCGTGTAATAGGGCGTTCATATTCGTATAGATAATGTATATTGCCTGCTGAAATAAGTTTTCGTAAATGTGTTTTCATAGTGAGATAAATACCTATAATCAAGTTAAGTCCGCGCGGGGCGCACGGGGGCGGGCGCATATAGCCAACCCCCGCCCCCGACACCCCCACCCCGAGCAGGTAACGCGATTAGGTTTCTTCTTCCTCCTCACAAATGGTAATAACGTACTGTTCGGTAATATTTCCGCAATAGCCCGTTTGGACGAGTTCGGCGCAACGTTCAGAAAGGGTGTTGAACGCACCGTTGAGGGTTTCGTCAGATGACAACGCACCCGAACAAGCCGTTCTAACGCTTTCCAAATAGTCGAATAGGATAAAATACCCAAGTTCTTGTTTAATGGTCTTTTTCATTGCTTCTTCTCCTTTTTTAATAAATATAGTAAAAGCCCTCGCAGTAGCGTTGCGAGAGCTTGAACAGATTATAATACCCCTTAATAGAGTGTAATACCTTTTTATTCTTGCCCACGCTACGAGCATAAATTCCAAAATATTGGAGTTTATACACCTATTATAAATCCAATATCTTGGAAAGTCAAGCGTTTTAATCCAAAATTTTGGAATTATATTGACTTTTTCCAAAATTTTGGATATAATAGGGCTATTATGAGTATTCAAGATTTATTTGACATTATCGAAGTATCAGATGAACAAGTTAAAAAAGCATTCGGGGAAAGCCTTAAAAAATTGAGGGAACACACGAATACAACGCAAAAAGCGTTATCACAAAAAACGGGCGTTCCTACGCAATCTATATCCGTATACGAAAGAGGGGAAAGCGCACCGACGATAACACAAGCTATGAGAATAGCGCAATTTTTCCAATTAAGTATAGACGATTTTATTATATACGGGATAGGGGCGCAAACGTTGGTTTTTGATGAGAATTTCGATAGTATAACAACGAAATACGATTACGAACATTTATAATAACCGCTTCGAAATCGTGTTATGCAGGAATGTATACAAGGGTTCAAATCCCTTTCTCTGCGCCACGAAAAAAGCAAGCCTTGGCAAGGGATTGCCGTTACAATTTTTTAACTAAAAATTAGAAATAACCTTTAAGCGGTTGACGAAATTGATAGGCTTGTGATATAATATAAAATGACATAGTGGCGGAGCATATACTTTTGCCTACGCCGCGCCGTGATTCGTTTGTAAAACAAACGAAAAACCTTTTTAGGAGAGAACAACGGTATGTGGGTAGTATTATTGATTTTAACGGTTGGTATTTCCGTCGCGCTTGCGGCGTTCGTTTTGCCACAAAAATATTTACGGGCAAGACACGCAATCAAAGAACCGACCGATCGCGGGATTAAAAAGGTCTTGGAAAAGGGCGGGCAAAGCCTCGTCTTTCAGCCCGTTCCCAAGTGGCGCAAATTCGTGAAACAGTGATGGCTCTTGGGTTTTGGATAACCCGAATTATAACATCAATTTAGAGGATGCTGCTGGTTCAATCTTGATATATGTTAATATTGAGGTCTCTCCAATTTCAATGGAAGCAGATTATCCCGAAGTGGAAGTATTGACGCATTCACAGGAAATAGAGGAGAATGCTATTTTAAAGTTACTTTATAATGAAGGATACCGTTACGAGTATACGGTTGAAAACGCTCAACAAGTTGGTCCTGGTGAAACGAGCGTAAAGCTTTTACAGTTTAAAATGTATAATCAAGAAAACAGAATTGTTGTTAATTACAATAATTATAATCATGAGGCAAATTTTGAGGCATACGGTTATCGTTTTTGGTCCCCAAACGGACAATTAAAATTAAAAGAACGAAAAAGGCTCACAATCCATTTGGCTGAAAAGACGAAAGTCTACGACGGAACTCCGCTTGCCTACGACGAAACGGACGAATGGTGGACGGTCGCTTGGAATAGCGAACTTGGCGTTTACGAAGAGGTCGATCTTTCCGATACGGTAACGGTACTGTTCGATTTGTCG
>JAZNDR010000047.1:0-58379 GCA_045588185.1 Candidatus Scatosoma sp.
CCTCTCAGGTCGGCTACCCATCGTCGGCTTGGTAGGCCGTTACCCTACCAACTACCTAATGGGACGCGAGCTCATCCATATCCGATAAATCTTTTACCTCAGAAGGATGCCCTTCCGTGGTCTTATGCGGTATTAGCAGTCATTTCTAACTGTTATTCCCCTGATATGGGCAGATTGCTCACGCGTTACTCACCCGTCCGCCACTCACCTTAATCCGAAAACTAAGGTTCGTTCGACTTGCATGTGTTAAGCATGCCGCCAGCGTTCATCCTGAGCCAGAATCAAACTCTTAAGTTTAATTGCTTAAAGTCATTATCTCTTCTAAGATAATAACGGCTCTAACTTTGTTATCTCTTGCTGACTTTGCTTTCAAGGTACTTGCTGTTCACAAGTTCTTTGAAAAATTAACGGAAATTACCTTTATTTTGCATTTCTGTCAAATAAATCTCATTTCTTTCTTATTCTGTTTTTAATCTGCTTTTCCCAAGCTCTCCGGCTTGGTTCTGCCCCCTCGCGGCGACAGCTTGTATATAATACCACAAACTGCTTCCTTTTGTCAAGCATTTTTTTGAACTTTTTTTACTTTTTTTTAAGTTTTTTTTAGTTCTTCGCTTGACTTCGCCTTTCTCAGGGCTTTTTCGCCCCTCGCTCCGTGACAGCTTGTCTATATTACCACTTTCTTTTTATATTGTCAACTACTTTTTTACACTTTTTTTAAATTTTTTTGGAAATTTTTGTAAATTTACCGCCCCGTCGGCAGAACCAGCGTTTCTTCCTCTAAAAACACGCGTGTATACTTCGTTGTTTTTAGATATTCCGCCAAATCCTCGTTCGTTTGTACCCGTGCAGGCAAAAGCGTTCCCCCGCAGAATTTCGCCACGCCGTGGTAATCGGTCCCGCAGGTAATAAGCTTTTTCGCTTTACCCGCAAGCGTTATCACTTCGTCCTTGCGTTCCAAGTCCCCCTTGGAGCAATTGATTTCCAACCCGTGCAGATATTGCAGTTCCCCCGGGCGCATATCGTCGCAATACCCCGTATTGCTGCGGTACGGATGCGCCTGCACCAACACCGCGCCGTGTTTTTCGCAAAGCAAATACAGCTCCTTTTGCGAAAGCTGATATAAACAGGGAGCGTTTAATAAAAACTCTTCCGTCACGCCGTATAACAGCCAGTCGGAATAAAACGGATCGTTTACCGTCACTTCTATCCCCAAAAAGACGCGGAAGCCCCGCATTTCTCCGTACGACTTCGCCTTGCGGTATTCCTCAACCACCCGTTTCATAAACCTTGCGTTTTCGTGCGCGGGATAATACCAAGGCTGACAGTGGTTGGTGAGTACCATTCCGCCGTACCCCGTCGCAATCTTGCTGTCAATCACCGTTTGAAAATCCGCGTGCGCGCAAAAACTGATACCGTTCGTGTGGATATGCATATCCGTTTTTATCATTTTTTCTTCCGTTTCCATACCGTTACTTCCTTATATTTATATATTATACTGCGCAAAATATAAAAAGTCAAACCCTATTCGCACTTTTTCTTGACTTTCGCGCGCGCGCGTGATACAATATATATAATATAAAAGAGGTTTCGTTTATGTATTTGAAGTTACGAGTTCTATTTACCATACTTTCCGCCCTGTGCGTAGCCGCCGTCGTGCCCGTCGGCGTATTCTTTGGTTGGGTTTGGGCGGTACTTTGCGCGCTCGGCGCGTTTTTGTTCTATCTTTTTATGCGTATTTGCAAGGTCAATCAGGAAATGCAGGAGTCGCGCCCCTCGCACGCGGATTTCCTGAATACGAACACACCTGCAAATTCCGACGAAAAGCACGAAAAGGAATAAAATTCCGTCAAAAACTTTGTTCCCGAAACGAAGTTTTTTCTTTTTGCATATTGACAAAATAGAAAAAGTATCGTATAATAACAGTAGAAAACTCTATTAGGAGGCATTTATGGCAAAATGGTTTTATAAACAGAGCAAGCTCATGCAGATACTGCTCCTGCTTATCCCCGGTTTGAACTGGGTTGTGGAAATCTGTATCCGTTGGTCGGCGTTTTTAAGCAGACCCCGTCTGTTGACGCTGGTGTTCGCAATCGTGGCGACCGTTTCCCTCGGTGTATTCGGCTGGGTAGACCTTGTTTGGTTGCTGTTATTCGATCATCTTATTTTCGCAAAAGCTTAAAAAGAAAAGCGCCCGTTTTGAAAACGGGCGCTTTTGCTTTTCATTAAATTAGTCGTTACCAGTAGCGATATCAACGCCTTTCTTTATCCCCTCAGCGATAGCGCAAGCAGGGCAAAGTTCTTGATTGTCAAGCTCTTCGTAAACCGCACAATTTTCCGTTTTCTTTTCGCAAATGTCGCATTTGTCGTTTTCGCAGCCAGCGAAGCAGAATACAGCCGAAAGAGCCAACAAAGCACAAAGAATCTTTTTCATAATAAAAGCCTCCATAAAAAATTTATTGTAAAAATTATATCACACTTTGCCTGCACTGTCAAGGGTTTTAGAAAAAAATACCCGCTTTACCCAAAAAAAGAAAATTGTACGATTTCACAAAAAATGTTCCGTTTGTTACAAAAAAAATTCTTTATAAAAATTTTGTCGTTTCCGTTTACTTTTTTCCTTTTTCGTGTTAAAATATACTTGTAAATCGGTTGGGGACAGCCGAAACGAAAATTTGCTCATCATTTTCCCCCTTATCATATATTAGGTAACCGCCTTGGATTCGCAAGAATCCAAGGCGGTTATCTTTTTACCAGTCCTGTTTTTTCAATGATTTATCTTTTACGTCGTCGTAAAAGGCAAAATACCGTTCTTTGAACTGCGCGGCGGTGGCGGGCAACGGCTCGTCGCCGTTTTCCATTTGGTCGAGCAATTCTTTCAATTCCTCGGGCGAGAAATCGGCAAGGTCGGTATCCTCGCCGTACCGTTGTAATAATTTTAAAATATCCAACTCTGACATCGTTATAACTCCAACTTTATATATTCGCCCTTGCATGGCACCGTGATATGCGTGAATCCGATTTCCTTTAAAAGCTTGACCGTTTCTTCCCGCTTATCTCCTATCCGCTCGATACCGTGCGCGTCCGAGGCGTAAGAAATATTCCGCCCGCCGAGCGCAAAATACCGTCTTACAATCTCTTCCGTCGGTAAAAAGATTTGTTCTTTTACCGAGCTATTCACTTCCAAAATTTTATTTTTTTCGATAATCGTTTTTAATATCCCGTCGATACTCTTAGCAAAGTCTTGATACGGCATCGAAGTATCCGCGTACGGCGCGTAACGGGTGGCATACCCGATATGCCCTACGATATCGTAAGGATAATCGACGAGCAAACTCTGTTTTACCAAGCCCAAATACTCCTCGTACACCTCTTTTTTATCGCGTAAAACCCGTTGTCCGTTTTCGTCGGTGCGGTAATATATCTGTTTATCGTAATAATCCTCGCCGTTTACGGTATGCACGCTGTTGACGACGAAATCAGGGCGGTATTTTTCATAATTTTCCCTATGTATCGCGTGCACTTTTTTATCGTCGGCGTAGCTGAATTCCGCGCCGATAAGCACGTTCATACACCCCTCGTAGTCCTCTTGTAAATGCCGTGCGCCGTGGAAATACGTTTCGGGGTCTATCAGCTCGCGCGGAAGAACAGGCAAGCACAAAAGGTCGTACTCGAAATGCTCGGCAACGCCGTAAAAGTCAAAGCCCTTTGCGTGCGCCGTTTCCAACATTTCCGAAAGCTCGTTTTGCCCGTCGAAGGAATACTTCGAATGGGTGTGGATATCCGTCAAAAATTTTTTCATAAATTAGCCTCTTTCGTCGTTTATTATAGCATAACACCGCGGTTTTGTAAAGTCCGCGGGCAAACTCCGCACGAAAAAATTTTCCTTTTACGGATTATTTTGGTAAAATCCCCCGTTTTTTTCCTTTTTTTTACTCTGTCGGCAGGTTTTGGCTTTGAAAAGGGTATTGCTTTTTACGCCGTTTTGTTTTACAATATTGCCCGTGTTTTTTTGACACAATCCATACGCAAGAGGTCTTTTATGAACTTTAAAAAAACAGCCGCTCTTTTATTGGCTATCAGCTTTTTAACCCCCTCGTTCGCGCTCATCGCGTGCAAAAACGCCCCGTCCGCTTCCGTAGACAGCGAGCAAACGGACGAGCTCGAACCCCTCCCTGAAACGAGCGAGGACAGCGAAAGCATAGAAACTCCGCCAACCGAACCACCCGAAACAAGCGAACCTGAAACCCCAAGCACTCCTACTCCCCCCAGCCAACCGAGCACCCCTGCTCCGCCGAGTAATTCGGAAAATACGGATACGGTAAAACCGACGGTGAGCCAACCGCAATACATACGCTGCACGGGCGATAACGTCAATCTCCGCGCGGGCGCGGGGACAGACTACGCCGTCGTAGGTCAAGCGGAAAAGGGTGAAACTTATGCCGTTATCGGGAAAACGGGGAAATGGTACAAGACTTATTACCGCAATAAAACGGTGTATTTCTACGCTTCGTACGCGTCCGTTTTCACTTTGGAAAAGAGCGATAACGAAAAGGCGGAACGCGTCATTGAAGAAGGGTATAAACTCATCGGCACGCCTTACGTTTACGGCGCGGCGCGCTTCCACGACGGGAACGGTAAGCTCCTCGGCGGATTTTCCGTGCACAAATTCGATTGCTCATCGCTGATACAGTATATCTTTTACAAAGGCGCGAACAAGCTGTTACAGGTAAACACCCGCACGCAGGTACGACAGGGCAAGTACGTAAAACCGAGCGATCTGCAACGGGGGGACTGTATCTTTTTCACCAACGAAAGCCGTCAGCACTTAACGGGAATTGAACGGGTGGGACACGTCGCGCTGTATTTGGGCGGCGAATACATTTTACATACCTCGTCCGACTATGCGCGTATAGAAAAAATGACCGCGACTCGATGGAATTACTATATCGAGGCACGGCGATTTGTATAAAATTTTATTTTTCTTCGGGCAAGGACGCGCCGACGAGAAAGTAAACGGTATTCGCGCCTGCGCTTTTGAGTGCTCGCGCGCACTCACTGCCCGTTGAACCCGTCGTCATAATATCGTCCACGAGGAGTATCGTCTTTTCCTTGCACGCCGTGCGCTTATGTACACGGTACGCTCCGCGCACGTTCTCCGCGCGTTCGGATAAACGCAATTTCTTTTGCTGTTTCGTGTCCCGCGTTTTTATAAGAATATCCTTATCCATTACCGCAGTCAACCCCGCTTCCCGCAAGATATCGACCGCTCTTTGCGCAAGGTCTTCCGTTTGGTTGTAACCGCGGACCGCACGCCCCTCTTTCGTTATCGGCACGGGCACGACTAAAAGTTCTTTCCCCTTTTCCACAGGGCAGTTTTGCAAAAATACCTTGCACATCTGCTCGGCGAAAAAGTAAGAAAGCCGACGGTCGCCGTTTTTGATTCGGTTGATAAGTGCCGCGGTCTTTCCGCGATAGGACAAGGGCGAAAAGCCTTTGTCGAACACGGGCGCGACGCTTTTACAGTCAAGACAAGTCCCATGCGCCACCGTTTGCCGACCGCATTTTCGACAACGCGTTTCGTCGTTATAACGCAAGCTTAAAAGACATTCTTCACACAGCCTTTGTCGGGGATAATCAAAGATTTCCGTTCCGCACGCGTCGCAGGTAAAACCGTGTTCCGAAGAAATACTACGGAGCTTTTCCGCTAAAAAATTAAGCAGCTTCATTTTCTTCCGTGCTCTTTTTCCGTTCGTACCGCACGAGCATGTACGCACCGAACGCACCGAGCGCAAACAACACTACGCCCAAAACGATATTGAGCAAAGGATCGCTTCCCGTGCCCGCCGCCCAGCCTGCGTAGGTTTCTACGATATCGCCGTTACAGAACATCGACAGTATCGAACCGAGCGACAATCCCACGATCATACAGTACGCCGTATGACGGGCTTTGCCGAAAATATACGTGAGCAGTTTGGAAAATCCCAAAAGCCCTATCAAAAATCCAACGCCCAAGCCCCCGTACACCAAAAGCACGGCGGGATTTTCCTGCCAGTAAGTCAAGCTCACGCTATCCACAACGGCGGAGAACCAACCCACCGCCATCAAAAACGCGCTTGCCGAAAGTCCGGGAACGATTTGCGTAATGCCCACAACCGCGCCGATCGCAACGCCTAAAACGATATGCCACCATTTAACGGTGTCAAATAAACCCGTTGCCGACGAGCTTTCTTGTAAACTTAAAAGTGCGGAGGTTGCCCCAAGCGCAACGGGAATAAGCAAACCTACGATAAACAGCGCAATCCGTAACCCGGTCTTTTGCACTCCCTTTATTTCGTCGGTTACGGCGGGGAACGCCCCGCTCATCAGCCCCGCGAATAAACACACGATAGCAAACGGTAAAATTTTCAACAGCTCTTTCACGGCGATAAAGCCGAGCCCCACACCCACGACGATACCGATTGCAATCGGGAGCAGGAAAATAAAGCACTGCTTGAATTTCTTAAACAAATTCCCAAGCGCGTATAAAAATTGATCGTACAGCTTGAAAATAATCGCCACCGTCGAACCGCTGATTCCGGGAACTATCACCGCAAGCCCAATAAAAAATCCGAGCAACGCGCTTTTGCACCAGCTCTTTTTATTGTATTTTATCAACGCAATTTCCAAGCTATCCTGTGCCATATCCTCACTCCTTCCGCCCGTTACGGGCTTTTTTTCTATAAATTGCCACGCCTATCCAAACGGCGAGAAGCGCGAACACGCACCCTGCCAAACCGCCCGCCGTATCCACGAGCAAATCTGTTACTTCCGCCGCGCGCCCGCCCGTAAAACTTTGCACCGCTTCGTCGAAAATGGGCGTGAGCACCACGAGCGCAAACGGTAAAAACGCAAACGCTTTGTCCTGCGTGTAGGATAGATAGCACCAAACGAGCAACGCGCCGAGCAACGCAAATTCACAAAAATGCGCCGCTGTCCGCACCGCGCTATGTAACCGCTCGAAATCCTCTCCCGCCGCCGTGGCGATAAAGGAATTCGGTGCGAAAACCCCCACGAATTTTTGCACGGCTTTGGTTACCGTATGGCTTTGCGAGGACGATTGCGTACCCGTCTTTGCCGAGTTGGAAAATATCCAACCGTAAACGAATAGGCACAAGGCTGTCAGCACTGCGCGGAGCACTATCCGCTTGATTGTCGGTCTGCTTTTTTCGTTCATATTTCTATTATACGCGAAAATGCCGTCAAGGTCAATCGTTTGCGGGCGATAGAACGGCGAAAAGGAAAGGAAACTTTCCCCCAAAAAGCAGAAAATTCCTGCAAATCCGTCAATTTTTTCCCATCACGAGCATATATACTATCAATGAAAGTATAAATTCGGACGGATACGCTTATGAATTACATCAAAAAAATGTGTATTTTACGACAGGCAAAACAGGGCTTTTCAGGGGACGGCAAAACGCTTTCAGGGCTCGTGAAAGCGGAACAGTACGGCAAAAATCTCGCCGTTGAAGTGTCCATTATCAACTTCGCCCCGCTCGTTTCGGGGGAATATTATTGTATTTTATCGGACGAAAAGGGCAGAACGGAAATCCTCGCCCTGCGCGGAAAAAGTCTTTTTAATATTCTCACGGATATGGAAATCGCCGACGGCTTTTGCGCGGTGGTATGCTTTGTGAAAAACGAAATCGTGCCGATTGCCTACGGCGTGAACGGGAACGGGCGTTACGACTGGAAAAAAATACTCTCTTCCGCCCTCTCCCCCGCACTCTCGAAAAAAGAAAAACGGGAAGAAGAGCCCGTGCCTATCGAGGAAGAACCTGCGCCTGCGCAAGAGGAAAACGCTTATAACGACGAAACGGTGGCAACAGAGAACTATTATCGGAGGGAAGAAGATGGACAAATCGGTGTTTCGGAAGCTTGCGAAAATGCACGCGCTGAAAGCACAACTGAAAAACAAGACGAGGAAGCAAGGTCTTGCGCTTCGGAAAATGAAAATGCTGACGAGCTACTCCGTCCGTTTAAAACGGACTCCGACGGATATTACCGCTCGGTCAAATCGGAAATTGACGAGCTAATGAAAAATTATCCCCGCGACGACACCTTAAAGGGTGCGTTTTCGTGTAGTGAGTGGGTACGAGTCAAGGGAGAAGAAAACGCCCCGCAATATCTCGTGGGCGTGGTATACGGCGAAGGAAGGGCGCAATACGTTTGCTACGCGCTTTTTTCGGAGGACAAAGAAAATCCGCCCGAAGAAATCAAGGCGGTGAGTACCTTCGTACCCGTTTCCCCGTACGACGAAAACAAGGGATTTTTCGTAATTTTTCAAAGCGCGGCAACGGGGGAATGTATCAAGCCCGTTGAGGCATAAAAAGAAAACGCCGACCGAGGTCGGCGTTTTCTTTTACAGGGCTGACTTAATAACCACAACCCCCCGTCTGCTTTTTGTTAATATTCAAACCGAATATATTTTCTTACGGTTTCGCCCGTCGCATCTTCATCAAAATACCCAAGCATATACCCGCCGTTACCGTTTTGCACTTCGTTTACTACCCTTATCTCTACCGTAGAATAGGTGTTTTTATAGGTCAATAATTTCGTACCGTCCGCGCTGTAATAGATATATTCGTACGCCCCGTTCTTTTCCTTTACGGTATAATAAACGTTATAATTATTTAATACTGCATAGCTTGCACACGTATCCGTTCTGAACATTTCCCTGCCGTCCGTATCGTCCGCCGTATACAAAATATATTTTTCCGCGCCTTCCGTTCCAATGCGCTCCGCCACAACGATACCGCCGTTAAAATTGCTGTAAACCAAACGAACGCCGTCCTCGGTGAAGTCAATCAGTTTTTCAAAGCCGTCATAGGTATATACGGCGTTGCCCGTAACGATAAAGTTGGGATTACTCGAAACGCTTTCAACCATTTGCCCGATTATCTTTCCTTCGGCGTCGAGATAGTATCCGTTAGAATAGTTGCTATCCGTTGCGCTGAACAGTCCCTCTGCAATAAGCGTTACTTCGCCATACTGCCGAGGAATATACTCGTCCACCGTTCCCACCAATTCAAGGCTGTTTTTTAATACCACCTTTCTCTCGTCATTTACTAAACGGCGTTCGGAAATCCTCTGAACGCTTGCAAGATTTTCAATCGTGTCAACGTAGCGGTTATTGAATGCCTCTAACTCTTCCTCTCCGTCCATTTTTGCCAGCAACGAATTGTACGTTTCTCCAAGCATATAATCGGTAACCACTTCCGTTTTCGAATCGTCCTGCGGATTATAAATATACGTTTTCACGGTGTATTTAAAAGTTTCCCCGTTATACATTGTTGCAAAAGTATAATCAGTAGCGTCGCCTTCTTCCAAATACACACTCTGAACGGCAAACGTTTCATTGTTGAGCAAAAGCACGTTCACATTCTCGTAAGGACCTGAAAAATCAGCTGTTTTTTTCAATGCGTTCGACGTTTTATCGTACATATACAGCTTGTACGCACTATAATCGAACATATAATTAAACTTCTCCCCTTCAAGGTCGTAATCGTATTCGAAGTCGGTTATTTCGTTATCCCCCGCGTTCTCTTCCTCGTATTCTTCCGTTTCGCCCGTGTAAAGCATTAAGGAATACTTCGTGGAAGCGTTGCCTTTGGTTTTCGTGAAAATACCAAGCGTGTTTCCGTCCTCGTCGGTTTGCGTGCCGTTAAACGAAAAGCTTATATCGTTCCCCGTTCCAAGCAAAACCCCATCCAAGGAATAATAGCTTACGGTCGTACTGCCGAAGTTCGTTTTAGTAACCTCGATTGCATATCGATAACCGTAGTTGTTATCGGTTACCCATGCAAAGCTAATTGATTCCCCATTGTTGTTTATCTTAAAAGAGGCAATTTCCGCATCCAATGCCCAGTTATACAGCTTATATTGCGTATTGCTCGTCACGGTCTTATCCAGAAGCGACACCGGCGCGTTATTGCGGCTATAATAGCTGTTATCCGTTATCCTACCAACGCTATAACCATCGTATTGCGTTAATTGCTCGCCCGTCGCTTTGTTTTCCTCTTCGCTTGCAACGTATTTGGTTTCGTATACCTCCGACAGCTTTACCGCCGACCAGTTAGACGAAACACTTGCTACCGTATTGCCGTCGTCCTCCGAACACGCAACGAACGCCGTTGCCGAAAGAGCCAATACCGCCATAAGAGCTACTGCTTTCATTTTCTTCATAAAAAGCCTCCTTTGTATATATTTGTATTATCATTATAACATTTTACTGTATATATGTCAAGTATATAAATAACGAAGCTTTATTAGCGCGCAAACGCTTGACAAGAAAAACCGCAAGGTGTATAATTTACCACAAAAGAGGTAATGTTATGAAAAAAGCGGTTTCTTTATACCAAATTTCCCTCGCTAAACAGTTGACCTTTTGCGCCGTGTTCGCCGCGCTTTGCTGTGTGAGTACGTTGCTTATCACAATCCCCCTGCCTGCGTCAGGATTTTTCAATACGGGCGACGTGTTCGTATTGCTTGCAGGCTGGTTTTTAGGTCCTCTTTACGGCACGGTTGCAAGCGCGGTAGGCAGTGCGCTTGCAGATATCGTCGCGGGCTACGCTATCTACGCTCCCGCCACCTTTTTGATTAAGGGCGGAGTTGCGTTCATCGCGTACACGGTAGCCTCGTTTTTTAAAAAAGCAATCAAAAAAGAAACGCTCGACTTTCTCCCCCGCGCCCTGTCCGCGGTAATCGCCGAAGCGTTTATGGTAACGGGATATTTCCTATTCGAAAGCGTGCTTTACGGCTTCGTCGGCGGGATACCGAATATCGTCGGCAATACCCTGCAAGGCGTTTGTTGCTTGATTTTAGCGACGCTCTTGCTTTCGGCGTTACGCCCCGTGAAAGCGGTGCAAAAATTCTTCCCCCACCTTACGGATAAAAAATAAAAAATTCCCGCCCATAAAAATATAATTTAGCGTGATACCTCGTTTGGAGTATCACGCTATTTCATTTATTCTTTTTATTCGTTTACAGTTTAGAGTTATAAGGCTCGCTTTCGCTCGCCGTTATGGGCTTGACACTGCAAGCGTTATGATACGATTGCCCCATTTAAATTCAGACATAAACGATGCAAAGCATCTCATAGTTCTAAACTCATAACTCGCCCGCAAGGGCAATCATAACGTGATAACAGCTCGGGCGGCTTCGTTTACCCTAATAAAACGTCGAATACCAACATCAAACAGAACCCAAACAGCAACGCATAGGTCGCGCCCCGTTCGCTTCCGTGCGCGTGTGTTTCGGGAATCATCTCATCGCTGATAACGTACAGCATCGTACCGCCCGCAAACGCCAACGCAAAGGGCAATACCACCGTTGCCAAACTCACGGCGAAATACCCTATCAAAGTCCCGATCACCTCGACAAGTCCCGTAAGGGAAGCATATAAAAAGGTGCGTTTTTTACTCACGCCCGCCGCCAACATCGGACCGATAATGACCATGCCCTCGGGAATATTTTGGAGCGCGATACCCGCGGCAATCATCAGTGCGTCCGCGTTATTGCCCGTGCCAAAGCCCACGCCCGCGGCGATCCCCTCGGGCAGATTGTGGATCGCAATTGCCATAACGAACAGCAAGACTTTATTCAGTTTTTCGTTCCCGCGGTGCTTTTCCTCTATCCCGCCCGCAAGCTTGTGCATATGCGGTACGAGCTTATCCATAAAATTCAAGCAAACCGCGCCGACGAATATACCCAAAACGGAAATAAGCAAAGCGAGCCAAGTGCCGTACTGCATTCCGTATTCAACGGACGGCACGATCAAACCCAGCACTGCGGCGGCAAGCATAACACCCGCGGCAAACGACAACACGATATCGCTGAATTTGTGCGATATATTTTTGAACGCAAACCCGATTCCCGCACCGAACACCGTTGCGCCGCCCACACCGAGCGCGGTTAAAAGTACCATTTCCATAAACCGTATACTCCTGTCGCTGGCGGATATATTTCTCCGCCACATCTCTATTATACCATTTCTTTTGCGTATAGTCAAATCTTTCCTCAAATTCCGTTGACATTGAAAAAAGAAAGTATTATAATGTTCGTATGAAAAAATTATCTCCTAAATTCGTTACCGAATTCAAACGCTATTTCTTTATGGTGCTCGGCTGTATCTGCTATTCGCTCAGCCTGTGCGTATTTTTAATCCCCAACGAAATCGTCGGCGGGGGCGTTTCCGGTGCGGCGTCGCTGATACATATTATGACGGGCTTGCCCGCCGGCGTATTCATCGTCGTTATTAACGCGCCCATTCTCGTGTTCGGCTTCAAACTTATGGGCTGGCAGTTTATCCTACGCTGCTTCATCACCACCGCCACCCTCGGCTTATTTACCGAGCTTTTGGCGTTTTTACCCTCACTGACCGACAACCCCATTCTCGCGGCAATGTACGGCGGTATCTTACAGGGCGTCGGTATCGGTCTTTTTATCCGCTACGAAATGTCAAGCGGGGGTACGGAGCTGCTCGGCAGACTTACCCACCACGTCCTGCCTTTTGGCAGTATCGCCACCCACGTCGCGCTTTTCGACGGACTCGTCGTGCTTCTCGGCGCGTTCATTATGAAGAACCCCGAAAACGTGCTGTACGCGCTCATTCTCATTTTCGTCAGTGCAAAGGTGAGCGATATGATCGTGCTGGGTTTAGACAAGGGCAAGCTTTGCTATATCATTTCCGACAAGGCGGAAGAAATCGGCGACTACCTCATTTCCCACAGTCCCCGCGGGGTAACGCTTATGCAGGGCAAGGGTATGTATTCCAAGCAAGACCACGGCGTGCTTCTTACCTGTGTGAAAAAGAACCAAATCGTAGCGTTGAAATCGTCGGTCAAGCAGTTGGACGAAAACGCGTTCGTCATTGTGTGCGAGGCGAACGAGGTTTACGGCAAAGGCTTCCATCAAATTTAATCTTTATAAAACCTACGCCCCGTCTGCTATATTAGCAGACGGGGCGTTTTCTTCTTTCTTTTACGCGCCTTTCGCTTCGTCCTTTTGCTCGCTTAACAGGTGCAACGCCTCGGCGATACTGTCCCGCTTATCAATCGTATAAGTCGGCACAAGCTCTTTTACACAACGCTTCATATCTTCCGACTCCGCGTACGCACGCTCGTAAAGCAAGTCCAAGGTATCCCAGAACCCCTTTTCGTCCATTTCAATAGGCTGTGCGATATTGATTAAACCGTTCGGAGTCTTTTGCAGACCTTCCTCTTCCATCAACCGTTCCTCGTACAGCTTCTCCCCGGGACGGAGCCCCGTGCATACGATTTCAATATCCTTATTCGGCTCGTAGCCCGAAAGACGGATAAGATTGCAGGCAAGGTCGTAAATACGAACGGGCTCGCCCATATCCAGCACGAAAATTTGCCCGCCCTTGGCGTATGCGCCCGCTTGCAATACCAACGATACCGCTTCGGGAATGGTCATAAAGTACCGAATAATATCCTTATGCGTAACCGTTACGGGCCCGCCCTCGGCTATCTGTTTTTTAAACAGCGGAATAACCGAACCGTTTGAACCGAGCACGTTACCGAACCGCACGGCAACAAATTTAGTATGCTTGCTATGCCGTCCGATTGTCTGTACAATCATTTCGCAAATGCGCTTGGTCGCACCCATAATGTTGGTGGGGTTGACCGCCTTATCGGTGGATATCTGCACGAAGGTTTCCACACCGAACTCGTCCGCACATTGCGCGACGTTCAGTGTACCGAACACGTTGTTTTTCACTGCCTCGTTGGGACTGGTTTCCATTAACGGCACGTGCTTGTGCGCCGCCGCGTGGAATACGATATTCGGACGGTATTTCTCGAACACGTCCCGCATTTTTTGCTTGTCGCGCACACTCGCAATCAGCGTTAAAAGATGTAAGTCGGGATAGTTATGGCGCAGCTCCCGTTCCAGCTCGTACACACTGTTTTCGTAAATATCGAGCACGATAAGCGTTTGCGGATTATGCGAAGCGATTTGACGGCAAAGCTCACTGCCGATCGACCCGCCGCCGCCCGTAACGAGTACGGTCTTGCGTTCGATATATTCCATAATTTCGTCTAAATTTACGGAAACCTGTTCTCTGCCGAGCAAGTCCTGCACTTCTACTTGACGGAGCTTGGCAACGGTTACTTCGCCCCCCGCAAGCTGATAAAGTCCGGGGAGAATTTTAACCGGTCTGCCGGTGCTTTGGCAAAGGTTGACGAGCTCGCTCACTCGTTTTTTGCTGACGGAAGGCATGGTAATAAAAATTTCTTCCACGCCGTATTCTTCCGCGTATTTTCTGATTTTTGCGGTAGAACCTACAATGGGCACACCGCGGATAAGCTTTCTATACTTAATGGGGTTATCGTCTACGATACACACCGCTTTATAGGTAATTTTAGGTGCGTTTTGTATTTCTTTGATAAGCGTTGCGCCCGCACTGCCGCCCCCGACAATCATAACTCGTTTCCCGTCCGAATGCTTTACCAAGAACATACGTTTCATATAGATAAATAAACGACGGCAGAACCGAGAAAACACCGTACACATAAGCAACACAAGCGCGTACAAAATCGCCGTTCCCACGCCGATATACTCGCCTTTGGTAATCAGCGCGAACACGAGGTTGGCAACGCCTAAAAAGCCTGCGGATATAACGAGCTTCAACGCTTCGGGAAACCCGACGGAGAAAAACGCGATTCGGTATAAACCGATAAGACAAAGCACGAGCACGGCGCAAACGGCGTTGACCGCCCACCATAAGAAAACGGGCGTGGGAATCGAAGCGTTCTGCGCGAAGCAAAAATATGCTATCGCCGCAGCCACACTCACGGATACCACGTCCGCGATCATCAATAAGATTCTTCTCGTCAAAGCTCTTGCGTTGTTACTCATAATTTCCCCTCGTCTTGCGTAAATCTCTACTTCAAGCACACTCAACGGTATGATTATATCAAATATAAAGCGATTTGTCAAGTTATATTCCTTTTGAAAACCGTCTTTTCTTGTCCTTTTCCCGCGAATTTTGTCGTTTTGTAAATCTTTCGCCAAAAAGAAATCTCCCGTGCCCAAAACACAGGAGATACTTAAATCTTCGTATTCAGTTGTAAGAGCGTTCACTTCGCGCTTTTTTATCCGTTTCTTTTTGAACTCAATTTCCTATGCGGTTTCTCCGCTTCTTTCTCTTACGGATTTACGCTTATTTTACACACTCTCCGTTTTCGTAGTTCATTGGTCTACTCCTTCGCTAAATCTTCTTTGTTAAAGTAATAGGTTTTCTTGCTGTAAGGAATCATCGCTTTTCGTACCCTCCTTTAACTTGGATTTTTCGTCGCGTCCCCGCGACCCTTTGCCGACCTCTATCGACTTTATGTTAGTTGTGCATTGGTTCGTCCTCTTTTATTTTTTGTGAGATAGGAACATTTTTTGTTGCTCTCTTTCTCTTTTGTACCTATATTATAGCACAAATTTTTCATTTGTCAAGGGGTTTTTGAAAAATTTTTTTAATTTTTTTAAAATTTTTTTTGTATCTTACTCGAAAAAACCCCGCAATCCCTTTATTTATAAGCGATTGCGGGGTTTAAAAATTTTTTAAATTACTCGGTTCCTTTGGCAAATGCGTCCAAAAGCGCTTTATCGCGGATTACTGCCCCCCCGCCAAGGACGGTAGCGAACTGCGGTTCTTCGCAAACGTGATAGCGCATTTCCAGCCTTGCGCCGATATACTGCGGAAGATAGGGAAGTTTCATTACGCCCCCTGAAAGGTACACGCCGTTCCGATTTACCGTCGCCGCGACCTCCGCGGGAAGCTTTCTGAGCACCGCGCCCGCGTATTCTAATACTTTATCTATATATACGCGTATACAATCGGACAGCTCCGCCGCCTGCACGGACGACGCCGCGGGACGGCTGCTTTCCACCGAACTCCCCTCCGCCACCATCGTACCGCGTGCCGTGGGAGAAAGCGAGCCTATCTCGTTTTTCAACCGTTCCGCCGTCAACGCGCCGATACGCAATCCGTTCGATTTGGCTACCTTTGCCAAAATATTCGCGTCCATATTATTTCCGCCGATATTCATAGAAACGCCCGCAATGATACCGTCCGCCGATACGACGGCGATATTCGTTACCCCGCCCCCGATATCCAACGAAAATACGGGATCGGAATCACTGAGCACCGCGCCCCCGCCCACCGCCGAAAGATAGGGCTGTTCCACGAAAAATACCTTTTTTAAACCGCACTCTTCCGCAAGGACGGCATATTGAGAAAGTAAGCGCGGGGGCGCACCGCAAGGCACGCTTAACAGCACCTGCGCTCGGCGCAACGCGGAAGACTTAATCCCGATACGGCAGAAAAATTCTTTCAGCATCGCCGCGGCAAGCCGCATATCGACGATCTCGCCTTCGTATACGGGATAGATAATACTGGTATATTCCGCCGTTTTGCCAATCAGATTTTTCGCTTCCTTTCCGATCGCTTTCACTTCCCGCTCCTCGCCGGCTACCGCCACGCACGACGGCTCGGCAAGCACCACGCCGCTGCTCGTGTCCGCGCGATATATCTTCGTTACCGACGAACCCAGATCTATCGAAAGTTTCCACATACGCCTCTCTCCTTTTAAGATTTCAACTCGTACCTGCCCCCTGCCTTTATACATACGAGGGGTACAGTTACGCGTTTATTTGTTCTATCATTTCCTTGCAAAGCTCGACGGGCAAACCCACCACGTTGGAAAAGCTCCCTTCGATTCGCTCCACCAAACCGCCGTCCTGTATGCCGTACGCGCCCGCCTTATCCATCGGCGAACCCGTCGCGATATACGCTTGGATTTGTTCTGCCGTCAGCTTTTGAAAAACGACCTTAGTACAATCCGCTCGGCAAAGAATTTTGCGTTCGCCGTTTTGGTCGGGATATATAATACATACGCCCGTATATACCTCGTGCGTACGCCCCGAAAGTGCCGTGAGCATACGCGCCGCGCACCGTTCGTCCGTCGGCTTTCCGAGTATCTCGTTATCGAGCGCGACGACGGTATCCGAACCGAGCACCGCTTTCCCTTTCGCAACCGCAAGCGAGGCTACCTCACTCGCCTTTTGTTTTGCCAAAGCAAGCACCGCCGCTTCGGGCGTTTTCTCACCGTGCAAAACTTCCTCGCCCTTTGCGGGAATAATATCGAATTTTTCAAGCAACCCGCCAAGAAGTTCCTTTCTTCTCGGCGACGCGCTTGCGAGTATCCACTCCATAGCCCATACGCTCCGTCGCAAAAGAAAACCGCCCGTCGTTTAAGAGCGGTTCTTTCGTCTGCTGTTTTTATAAAATTTCAAGATTCTTCTTGAACGCACGCTTAAACTCGGTATTCGCCGAAGCCGCGTCGCGGATTTCCAGCGCCGCGTCCCCCGCAAGCTCCGTCTTCATAATCACGGAATCCCCGAGCACGTCGCAGTTCAAGCCGGTTACCACTCCGCATTGCGATCTGTCAAGGCTCTCCGCGATACGAAGCAACACGCCCAGCTTCTTCACGGCGTCGAGGTCCTCTTCCAAAACGAGGTCTTTGTATTTCAGCCATTCCGCCATGGGAATTTCCTCGCGGTTATGACAGCCCGCCACGAACGCCGCCAACACGATTTCTCTATGCGTTGCGCCGTAGATAGCCGAATTCAACGCCATATACCAACTGTGGCGCGCGTGGTTGTAATAGCACACTCTTCTTCCGCAATCGTGCAAGCTCGCCGCGATTTTTAAAACCTTTAAGTACTGACGGGAGAATTTATGCAACACACGGAGCTGTTTGAACAGCTGAATGGAAAGCATCATTACGTGTTCCACGTGTTTGGGGTCGCAGCCGTGGTATTTTACCAAGGTTTCGAGGCTGTAACCAAGCACGTCGGAAATGGGTTTTTCCGTCGTAATGGGCAACGCCTGATTGAGCATCAAGCCCTCGCGCAAGCCGCAGCCGCAAATAGCGAAACCGTTGATATTCATATACGATACGAACGCTTTGATAATCGCCATTGCCGCAGGCATAATGTCCGCACGGCTGGGCGAAAGTCCCTTGATTTTCTTGCGTTTGTCCACGTCGAGCGCTTTGAGCATATCGTAAATGCTTACGAAATCTTCCGTGTCCAAACGGTAGTTATGCGCTCTGTCCAAGGGGTATTTACGCACGAGCTTCGCGATTTTGAACAGATTTCTAAATGAACCGCCCGCACCGATCATCTGTGCTTCGGGATCAACCTCTTTCAGCCACGACAGCTTTTTAAGCTGTTCGGTAAAGAACTCCTCGATATGCGCCGCCGCTTCTTCGGGCGTTGCGTCGTTTGCGAACAAATCGGTCAGCGTAACCGCGCCGAACGGCAGGGTGGCAAAATTAAGTAAGTTTCTTCTGTTATAGTAAACGATTTTGGTACTGCCACCGCCGATTTCGAGGATAAGTCCTTTGGGGATATCCATTGAATTGATAACGCCGCGATAGACGAGCACCGCTTCTTCCTCTTCGGAAAGCACGCGAATGGTAATATTACACGAAACCTGTATCTCGTCCAAGAACGAGCGTTGGTTTTTCGCACGGCGCACCGCCGCCGTACCGACCGCGATAATCCGCTCTACGCCGCTGGCGTCGCAAAGCCGTTTAAACATTTTCAGCGTTTTAATCGTCTCCGCAATCCGCTGGGGCTTTAAAAAACCGTCCCGATCCATATCCTGACCGAGCCGTACGCTTTCTTTCAATTCGTCTACCACCATATAGTGTCCGTCCGTGAACATTTCCACGATAACGAGTCTTGCCGTGTTTGAACCTAAATCAATAATGCCGATTTTTTCCACTTGATACCTCTAACCTTTTGCCCTTAACTTTTTCTTCGGGCGTTTCCTTTTTCCGTATTCCAAGGCGGTAAAAACGCAACGCTCTCACGCCGTTGCCCTCTTCTCGCCCAGTTTAATTTTTTCCCATAGTTTACCACATAAAACGGAGTTTGTAAATACCCTTTTTGAAAATTTTTTACTTTTTTTCAAAAATTTTTCATTTTCGATATTTTCAGCGATTTTTTTTGTGCGTTTTGACCTTAAAATTTGCAAAAAAATAGAGGTCTTATCCCGTTTCGACCCCTATTTTTTCCTTTCAAGCCCCGCTTTTTTCCTTGAACGCTTGGCGCAAAGTAACAAAAGAGAGTCCTATCAAAAACGCGCCGAAGCTTTTGCGCAAAATATCCGAAGGCAAAACTGCCGCAAGCGTCGCGCCGAGCGCGGAAAAGAGCAGCGCAGGCACGATCACCCACAGTATCCCGCGTGTTTTCAGCAATCGGTTTTCCGCGTGTGTTTTGAGTGCCCCCGCGCTCATCGGCAGAAAGGCAAACAGATTCGCGCACTGCGCTATTTTTTGCTCCACGCCCCCGACGAGCACCAAAAGCGGAATGGTAACCGTACCCCCGCCCATACCCATTCCCGCAGGAATACCGCCTAAAAACCCTAACAAAAGATACAAATAAAACGACATATGTAGCGGGCGGGTGCGACCCGCGGCGGAGCCTTTCTATCTTTCCGCGAGGCTTAGGATAAACGATATCGTTCCCGATAAGGGGTCAAGGGGCATTGTCCCTTGCGGGAGGTTGAGGGCAGAGCCCTCGCATAATCAGCCCCCAAGTAGCAAATCTTTGATTTGCCACCGCGAAGCGGTCAACGCAAGCTTTGCTTGCGTATAAGCGCAACCTACGGTTGCTTTATGGAGGGCTGTAACGCACCTTGCGGTGCGCGACTGCCGTCGAGGTGCAAAGGCTCTGCCTCTGCACTCCGCAAGAAACTAAGTTCCTTGACTTCTAACCTTTCCTCACGAAAAAAACAAAAACCCGCCCGCTAAGGCTTGCAAAATCGCAAACACGAGGTTGACCGTTTTCGTGGGCATTTTGCCCAAAAGCTTTGCACCTAAAAATCCCCCCGCCGTTACCCCTATCGCCGTCGGTATCAATACCGAATATTCGTAAAATCCACGAAAATAATACAACAAAAAGGAAAAAAGCGATACGGGCAAAATCACGAGTATCGCCGTGGCGTGCGCCGTCTTTTCATCGTAACCCGTTTTGTTTAATAACGGCACGGCGAGCATTCCGCCCCCGCCGCCAAATAAGCTGTTCGCCGCGCCGACCGCTACGCCGCAAAGCATTTTTTTCGTGTTTTCCGTCTTTAAAAATTCCATATTTTTCCCCGTCCTCACGCGAGCGCGCGCGCTTTCACTTATATTTTGCGTAATTTTTTTCGTTTTATCAAACTTTTTCTTGTCTTTGACGGCAGAAACGCTTGCTAATAAATTGATTTTGTATTAAAATAGTATAGCGTGGTATTTTGAACGCTTGCAAAAGCCGAATACCCCCAACAAGTAAAACAAACCGAAAAAGGTGGTTGTATGAAAACGAATACCAATTCCCGCAAGAAAAAACTTCTTGCACTCTTCTTATCGTTGTTGATGGGCACGTCCACGATGGCGGCTTTCGCTTCGTGTACGGACGATAGCTCCTCTTCGACCGACAGTTCCGATTCCACTACGGAAACGGAAGAAACGGACGAGGAAGACCTCGTTATCACCAACGGCGATTTTGAAACCTTCGACGATAAAGACGGGCTGAACCCCATCGTTACTTCCGTTACCGGCTGGACCCGTTCCGTAAACTCGGCAACGAGCGGTACGGCTCTTTCTTCCAAAGCCGCAAGCGGTATTATCGATACCGCTGACGATGCTTGGGCGGACTTGACGACGACGAAGCTCACGGGCACGAACCCCTCTGCGCTCACCGAAGAACAGGCGAAAGAAAAATGGTCTACGATGTCCACGAGGGACAAGCTCGAATATTACGCGGCGTGGAAAAAAGCGAACAGCAACGGCAAAATTGCAGAGAAGCTCGATTTCTACGAATCGTTTAATATCGACGACGAGGATCTTCCCCTCAACGTCAGCGAAGCGGGCGAGAAAACGGCTATCGCTAACCCCCGCACGCACGACTACGATCCCAATAAAGCGGTCGCAGAAGACGAGTACGGCAAAACGAACACGAAAGTGTTAATGCTGCACAACGAATATTCCAACTCGTCCTATTCCGACCTCGGTACGGCGCAGAAATTCACTTCTTCGACGACCGTTACGGTAAAAGCGGGCACGAGCGCGAAATTCTCCGTTTGGGTAAAAACGAGCGACCTTACCTGCACGAACACGGCAGGCGAAACGGTAACGGATATCGTCGATAAGGGCGCGTATATCAGCATTACGCACTCGGTCGGCGGAAAATCTCTCGACCCCCTTACCGTTAAAAATATCAACACCGCAGGCGTAACCGAAAACAACGGCTGGGTACAGTACGAATTTATGCTCAAGGGCGCGTCGTACGCAGACGCAACTTTCAGTATCGTGCTCGGTTTAGGACTTGGCGGCGGTACGGATAGATTCGAATACGTCAACGGCTACGCGTTCTTCGACGACGCGGAATGCACCGTTATCCCCAACTCCGAATACGACGCGACGGGCGCAGAGCTCACCGTCGGATTCGATACGGATAAAGAAACGAAAATTCTCAACGCAGACGAAGTCGGCAAGAAATTCGCGTTTGATTTCTACGGCGATTTCGACGGCGTAGAAGCGAACTTCCTCGACGGTTGGACGATTGCGCCCACCACGCAAAACGGCTATTCTTCCGCGCAGGGCGCAGACAAGGTATGGCCCGCTTTGAAAGGCGGTTTTGATACCTCGGCAGACTTTTACGGCGTTGCAAACGGCGGTGTGAAAGGCGCGCTCGACGGTTCGGATAAAGCATACGCACAGGAATTCTACGACGAATATTACAAGAGTGAAAACAAAGTAAACGGCGTTGACTTAACGACGGAAAAATCGGTAGTCCTCTACTCGGCTTGGGGCGCGGCGTACACGGCAAAATCGCCTGAAATCGCTATCCCCGCAGGCGCAACCGAGGACGAAGGCACTTACTGGGCATACTCGTTCTACGTAAAGACTTCGGAAATGAACGGCTTTACGGGCGCAGGCGTTACGGTAACGGACAGCGCAAGCAAGACTTCCATTTCCTCTATCGACACGACGACGGCTGAACCCGTTACGGTAGTTATCAACGAAAAAGATACGGATATCAACGACGGCTGGCAACAGTGCTTCCTTTTCCTTTCCAACGAAACGGGCGAAGAGGTAAAGGTTCAAATTTCCCTTACCTTCGGTACGACCACTATCGAGGACACGGATAAATCCGCTTACAGCAAGGGCTCGGCAGTATTCACCGGCTTCAAGAAAAAGGTAATGACGGAAGAAGAATTCGGCTACGCTACGAGCGGGACCTATTCGAAGGTTATCAATCTCGTGGGCGTAGATACGAGTGCGACGGGCGACAGCGGGTTCGATTCGGCAACCAACCTTTCTTCCAAGAATATCGAGGACGGCTATGCAGACCCTCAAAACTATAAAGGCGTTTACAGCGACAGCACCTACGTTACCGACACGGGCGCGAACTTCGTTTCCAACACCTACGCAAACGCAGGTCTTTTGAATAAAGAACACGCGGAAAATTACGGCGACATTTTCAAGAACCTGGGCGCAACGGGCGACGACGCGGAAGCGAAGTGGAACAGCGTGTTCGGCGACGACACCACGCAGCCCCTCGTTATCTACAACGACGGCGGCGAAGCGCATAACAAGCCTTACGGCTTTATCGGTTCGGAAACGACGATCGGCGCAAACACCTACAAGGCAGTTTCCCTGCGCGTTAAGACGAACGCAACGGCATACGTATACCTTGTGGATATGAGCGGAGATTCCAACACCGATTTGCTTTCGGTGGGCAGAACGCGTACCTACTGGTACGATAGCAAGGGCAACGTGCTTACCTCTTACACCAACGCGGACGGTAAGGTAATGACCCCCGACGACGAAGATTTCGTAGTAAGACTTGGTACCGCCTTAAAGCTTCAAGCAAACGGTCTTTATAAAGTAAATACCGCTTGGGCGGGCGCGGCGAGCTTGACGGAAGCGCAAAAGAATGCGCAGTACGCAAACCTTGCGGCTTACGAAGAAAAGAACGGCAACCTCGTGATTGCAGACGGCGGTGTTTCCTACGATTACAACGATAACTGGAAGCACGACGGTAACGACCAAATCGCATTCTATAAATATAATAAGGAAGCAAAATCGGCGTACGCGTACAGCGATAACACTACTCCCGTTTACGACTTCTCCACCATCGCTACCCTCTCGGCTCGCTTTGCGGCAATCGAGGGCGACAACGAAAAGGATATGTTCTTTAAGGTTGACGACACCAACGGCAAGTGGGAAACTGTAACTTTCTATATTCACGCGGGCGAAAGTGCCGTAAACTACCGTTTGGAAGTTTGGAGCGGTGAAAGAACGGGCGCGGCGGCGAATGCGGCAGGTTCTTATGCAATCTTCGACGCGAGCGGTGTTTCCGATCCTGCGGACGCGGAAGCGTACAACAAGCTTTTGAACTTTGACGAAAGAAAGGAAAAGGACGGCGTTGACTACTTCGAGGGTATCTTCTCCTTCTACGACAGCGCAAAATACCTGCGCTACGACGAGAGCCTTGACGAAAACGGCGTTGGCAACAAGTACGACGAATCGTACGTTGCCCCCACCGAAACGAGCATAGCATACCTCAAAGACGGCTACAAGATTTTCGCGGACTACGCCACCATTGAAACGCTGGTAGAGGCTGAACCCGAAAAGGACGATACGGCGGAAGACACCGAGGAAGAAGAGGACGGCGAGCCCACCAACGTATGGTTGCTCGCAAGCTCAATCGCGATTGCGGCGGTTCTCGTTCTTGCGGTAGCAAGCTTGATTATCCGTAAAGCGGTGGTAAAGGCACGCAAAAACCGTGGCACGGTCGTAAAAACTAAGAAGAATAAGAAAACGAAATAATCTTCGGTAAAACAAAAAACTCGGCTTTGAAAAGCCGAGTTTTTTATTGCATTTTTCGAAGTCCTTTGGGAAAATGGTTTTTTACCGTACCGTTGACCGCTTTCCCCCACCCGAGCGGATACCCCGCTACGCATACCGCACACCAGCCGTTTTGTGTTTCCGCTTCAAAGGTTTCCCCGCGCAGGTACTTTTCCACCCGCCCGTCCGTTTCCGCTAAATCCACCGCGTTTTTAAACGCTTCCTTTTTTAACGCAACCGCCAAAGAATGGTTGGGCTCAAACCGCCCGTTTTTCACTTCCCCAAGCCGTACCCCTACGCGCAAGACCTGTAACCCTTTCCAGTCGAATACGCTATCGGGCAACGCATACAAAACGCCGTTTACCTCGTGCAGGTTTTTTGCTTTATACGAAGCAAGAGCCGACTTTTCGAAATCACGGTACGCCTGCTCGCTTGCTCTGCCAACGGCAGGCCTTAACGCTCGTAAGGGCTTACCCTCTTCTCCGTCCGTCTTTTCAAACAACGCCACGAAATGCCCCTCGCCTTTGATTTTATGCGGATATAATTTTTCCTGTTTCAAAAGACGCATTTCGGGGTGATTTTTTAAGTAATCGCATACCTGCCCCTCGTCTTCGGCGGTTGCAAAGGTACAAGTGGAGTATACGAGCCTGCCCCCTTTGCGCAGCATTTTCGTCGCTTCGTTTAAAATTTTTTTCTGCCTTTCGGCGCAAAGCGCGATATTTTCTTCGCTCCATTCGCTTAACGCCTCGTCGGCGTTTTTCCTAAACATACCCTCGCCCGAGCAAGGCGCGTCCACCAAGATTTTATCAAAGTACCCGACGAACTTTTCGGAAAGTTTTTCGGGAAGCTCACTGCAAACGACGGCGTTGGTTATCCCCATACGCTCGATATTTTGCGATAAAATTTTCGCACGGGAAGATATCGGCTCGTTTAAAACGATAATGCCCTCGCCCTGCATTTTCGAGGCGAGCTGCGTACCCTTTCCCCCGGGTGCGGAGCAAAGGTCGAGGACTCTTTCTCCCGCCTGCACTTCCAAGAGGGGTGCGGCGGACATTGCCGAGGGTTCTTGCGAATAGAACAATCCTGCAAAATGAAAGGGATTCCCACCGAGCTTTTCCTTATCGGTATAGAACCCGTTTTCTTCCCAAGGCACGCTTTCGCCCAAAAACGGCAACAGCTTTGCAAGCGATTGCCTATCCCCTTTCAAGGGATTGAGCCGAACGGCTTTATACGGCTTTTCGTTATAAACGGCAAAAAACGCCTCCCATTCGTTTTCGGGAAGCTGTTTTTTCATGTTTTGGATAAATAATTTTGGTAAATCGTGCATACTACACTCCCTAACAAGGGTAAATCGCAAGCAAAGCTTGCGTTGACCGCTCCGTCGCGGGCCGCACCCGCTAAACGCCTAAGTATTCCGCAAATTCCTGCGGGTTGAATATTTTTGCTTTTCGGTCTTGTACCGATTTCAAACGCGGTCCTCCCTCGTTTTCAAAACAAATATACGCGTCGCATTCTTCCGCGCGGAAGGTTACCCGCGCCGCTTCGGCAAACGCCGCTAAAAGCAATTTCTTCGCCAAAGAGGTGTGTAATTCCACTTCGTGCGAAAAACATACCGTCTTGTTTTTCAGCTTGCCCTCTTTCGCGCGCTTGCGCTTTTCTCTGTCGGCAAAAATATGGAACGCTACGCGCGCCTGCGCCCGCGCTTCCTTTTGTTTTTCCCGCTCGGTCTTATACCGCTCGAAGCTTACCGAGGTGTTTTGCGTTACTTCGTAGTTCGCTATCCTGCCCACCGTGATTTGGTATTTTTCGAGCAGTTCTACAAAAGTGGCGTTCTCCGCTTTGCACATCGCTTCCGCTACCCGCATCGTCGCATACGCGTCGTCCACGGCACGGTGCGGCGTAAACTCTACGCCGAGCTGTTCGGCGATTGCTCCCAAGCCGAACTGACGGGAAAATTCGCCGATGGTGTTCATATACAAAAACTGCGTGTCGGCGAACGAGAATTGGAACGAGGGCAAGGAAAAACGCTTGCTTTCCAAGTTGAGGTATTTCACGTCGTTCATGACGGCGTGCCCCACGACGAGCGTGTCGGTATCCTGCAACAGCGCGTAAATTTTATCCGCGCGCTTTAAAAAAGTGGGATAGGTTTTGAAATCCTCGTATTTGTACGGAAGTACGATGCCCTGCTCGCCCTTTCTGTCCGTCAAATGAAATCCGCCCTGCGGATTGATAAGCAAATCCTCTTTTTCGAGTATGCGGAAATTTTCGTCCGTCAGGCAATAGCCAAACGCACAAATCTTCGCCACATTCTTGAATACGCCCGCGCATTCTATATCGAAAAATAAGTATTTCATAGTGTACCGTTATGATTACGTTAAAACGCGGAGATACAAGCAAGACAAGGCGCGCGAGGCTTTCCGACGGGACGTTTACGAATCGTAAACGAGCGAGGAAAACGCAAGCGCAACGCCGTATTGCGACGTATATCCGCGTTTAGTGGTTTAATTCTTGGGAGTGATAACGCTCTTCCCGCCCATATAAGGTCTTAACGCCTCGGGAATAACGACACTGCCGTCCGCCTGTAAATGGTTCTCTACGAACGCAATCAGCATACGGGGGGGCGCAACCACCGTGTTATTGAGGGTGTGCGCAAGCTTCACTTTGCCGTCGCTGTCCTTATAGCGAATAGCAAGACGGCGCGCCTGTGCGTCCGTTAAGTTGGAACACGAACCCACTTCGAAATATTTTTTCTGACGGGGACTCCAAGCTTCTACGTCACAGCTCTTGTATTTGAGGTCTGCAAGGTCGCCCGAGCAACAGCCGAGCTGTCTTACGGGGATATCGAGCGAACGGAAAAGTTCAACCGTATAGCTCCAAAGCTTTTCGTACCATTCCGCGCTTTCCTCGGGACGGCAAACGACAATCATTTCCTGCTTTTCGAATTGATGGATACGGTAAATACCGCGTTCCTCAATACCGTGCGCACCCTTTTCTTTTCTGAAACAAGGGGAGTAGCTGGTCAGCGCAAGCGGGAGCTTGTTCCCGTCGATGATTTGACCCATAAATCTGCCGATCATCGAATGCTCGGAAGTACCGATCAAATACAAATCCTCGCCCTCGATTTTATACATCATATTTTCCATTTCGTCAAAGCTCATAACGCCCGAAACGACGTCGCCGTGAATCATATACGGCGGGATCACGTAGGTGAAGCCCTTGTCGATCATGAAATCACGCGCATACGTGAGCACTGCGGAATGCAGTCTTGCGATATCGCCTGTGAGGTAATAGAAGCCCTGACCGGAAGTACGGCGGGCGGAATCGACGTCGATACCGTCCAAGTTTTCCAAAATATCCAAATGGTAAGGCACTTCAAATTCAGGCACTTTCGCTTCGCCAAAGCGTTGAAGCTCGACGTTCTCCGAATCGTCCTTGCCGATAGGCACGTCGTCGGCGATAATGTTGGGAATGGTCATCATCGTCTTTTTGAGCGCGGCTTCCGTTTCCTCGGATTCCTTTTCGATTGCAACGAGGCGTTCAGCGTCCGCTTTTACCTGTGCTTTTACCGCTTCCGCTTCTTCTCTTTTGCCCTCTTTCATCAGCATGCCCACTTGCTTGGAAAGGGTGTTTCTCGCGGCGCGGAGCGCGTCGCCTTCGGCAATCAGCGCACGGCGCTTGCTGTCCAGCTCGATCGCTTCGTCTACAAGCGGCAGTTTGCGGTCTTGGAATTTCTTTTTAATATTTTCTTTTACCAGTTCCGGATTGGTACGGATAAGGTTGATATCAATCATAATAACACCTCGGTTTCTTTCGTTTTTCCTATTATACAACTTTTTTCTCCGAAAAGCAATTAAATGTAAAGACCGTCGCAAAGTTTCCCGTAAAATTTCCCGAAAAAACTTGTATTTTTTACTTGCGTATGCTATAATAAAGGCAGTATATTCGTTTACGAGGCAAACATGACGGAAAAACAAAACGAAACGAACGCGCCCGAAAACACGGAAGCGCAAAAAAAGACGGCGAAAAAATTGCCGTCCTTGCATAAAAATAAACAACCGCAGACGGAAACGGAAGTGCGGCGTTTTAACGCCGACGCCAACGAGGGACTCTCCCAAAAACAGGTGGACGAACGTATCGCGCAAGGACTTGTTAATAAAACGGGCAAGAAATATTCGAAAACCTACCGCAGTATTTTCGTTGGGAATATTTGTACCTTTTTCAACCTGCTGTGTTTGGTCGCCGCACTTGCGCTCGTAATGGCGCACGCGGATATCTCGCAATTTTTATTCGTGGCGATATTCCTTTGTAATATCGTGGTCAGTATCGTACAGGAAATCCGCGCAAAGCGTAAAATCGACAAGCTGACGATTTTATCTTCCCCCACCGCACGCGTGGTGCGAAGCGGGAAACAGATAGATATTCCCGTCGAGGAAATCGTCGTGGACGATATCCTTATCCTTTCCACGGGGCAACAAGTTCCCGCCGACTGTATCACGCTCGAAGGTACGGCGGAATTAAACGAATCCCTGCTCACGGGCGAATCGGTGCCTATCAAGAAAGAGGACGGCGATTTCGTATACGCGGGCTCGTTCGTAGCGAGCGGTAAAACGGCGGTGCGCGTGGATAAAATCGGCGAAAACACCTATATCAGTAAGCTGACGGCACGGGCGAAAAAGTATAAACGCCCGAACTCGGAAATTATGAACTCCATTACGCTGTTCATTAAAATTATCGGTTTGGCGATCGTGCCCGTGGCTATCTTTATGTTCCTCAATAACTTCCACGCTCAAAACGGAGTGTGGTCGGACCTTTCCGCAACGGGCGGATTTTTCGGCACGCTTGCAAGCGAAACCTCGGACGGACTGCTCAGCCAAACGATACAAAAAACCTGCTCGGTTATTATCGGTATGATCCCCTCGGGCTTGCTCCTTTTGACCACCGTCGCACTGTCCGTAGGTATGATACGGCTTGCCAAATACAATACCTTGGTGCAGGATATGTATTCGCTTGAAATGCTCGCCCGCGTCAACGTTCTGTGCCTCGATAAAACGGGCACGATCACCGACGGCAGAATGAAAGTGAGCGACTGTATTTTACTTAATAACAATACCGAATTCGGCATTGACGATATTTTGGGTTCGATGCTCGCGTCTTTGGAAGACAACAACCAAACCTCTATCGCGCTTTACGAGCGGTTCGGGCATTCGTCGGCGTTACAGCCGATTGCCACTCTGCCGTTCTCGTCGGCGAGAAAGCTCTCCGCCGTTACCTTCGAGGGCGCGGGGACTTACGTTATGGGCGCGCCCGAATTCGTGTTAAAGCCGATGCCTACGCGTATTGACAAAATCGTAAAACAGTACGCGCAAATGGGTTTGCGCGTGCTCGTAATTGCGCACTCGTCAGGTCAGCTTCAAGGGGACAAAGTGCCTATCGGATTAAAAGCGGTAGCCATTATTACACTGTCGGATAATATCCGACCCGACGCCATCGACACCATTCGTTGGTTTAAGGAAAACGACGTTGCCGTGAAAGTCATTTCGGGCGACAACCCCGTAACCGTTTCGGAAGTGGCAAGGCGCGCGGGTATCAAGAATGCGGCACAGTTCATTTCCTTGGAAGGACTTTCCGATTTAGAGGTAGAAAACGCGGCGAATCAATACACCGTCTTCGGACGGGTAACACCCGAACAAAAAGCGATACTGATCCGCTCTATCAAAAAGGCGGGCAACACGGTCGCGATGACGGGCGACGGCGTAAACGATATTCTCGCTATGAAAGAAGCGGACTGCGCGGTGAGCGTGGCTTCGGGCAGCGAGGCGGCGAGAAACGTATCCAACCTCGTTTTGCAGGATAATAATTTCGGTTCAATGCCCAAAATCGTAAACGAAGGCAGACGGGTTATCAATAACATTAAAAATTCGTCCTCGCTGTACATTATGAAAACGCTGTTGACGTTGACGCTCGCGGTCGTTTGTATCGCTCTGGGTACGGAGTACTTCTTCACGACGAAGAATATGATTATGTACGAAATGTTTATCAGTGCGCTCCCCTCGTTCGTGCTGTCGTTACAGCCGAACACCAACCGCGTCAAGGGCAAATTTATCCCTTACGTATTGAGCCGCGCTATCCCCGGCGCGTTGACGATGTCGCTGGGCATTATGACCTTATACCTCGTCAAACAATTGCCTATCGGCAGTTCGTTCGGGTTTACGGGCGGCGGCAACGAATACGAAGCGCTTATGATGCTTGCGCTGACCTTCTGCGGACTCGTTATGCTGTATAGAATTTGTCAGCCGTTCAATATCGTCCGCGCGATTTTGTTTATCGTAGCTGCGCTCCTGTGCGTAACGGTGGTTTGCGTTCCCCTGCTTGGCGAGCTGGTATTTACGGGTTGGGCGGCAATCAAATTTACCCTCCCGCAAATATTACTGCTCATCATTATCGTACAGTTGAGTTTCCCCATTTCGGGCTTCTTAATCAAGTTCTTCGACCTTATCAACCCCGCCGACGAACAGTAAAAATACAAAATTATTGAACTACTTTTATGTAAAAAGAAGCGCCCTCGCTGTTGCGAGGGCGCTTCCTTGTTTTGCATTATTCTTCTGTGGTTTCTTCGGCTTCCTCTTCCAAAACTACCGTTTCTTCCGTTTCCGCTTCCGCTTCGCCGACCAAATCTTCGGGGCTCAAATCCGCCGCCGTTTCTTCGGGCGCTTGCGTTTCCGCTTCGTCGTCCCGCTCCGTAATGTCTACCGTCGCTACCAAGCTTCCTTTGACGTTCATAACTCTTACGCCGCGCGTCGCTCTGCCGATACAGCTAATCGTGTCCGCGTGCATACGGATAATCGTACCGCCCGTCGTAATAATCATAATATCGTTCTCGTCCGTTACCGGCTTGAAGTTGACGAGATAGCCCGTCTTTTCGTTGAACACGCCCGCTTTGATACCCTTACCGCCGCGGCTCTGTAAACGGTAGTCTTCCAGCTTCGAACGCTTACCGTAGCCGAGTGAGGTCAGCGTGAACAAATCCATTGCTTCGTCTACGATGAGCATATCCACCACGATATCCTCTTTCGCAAGCGTAATTGCTTTTACGCCCTGCGTGCCTCTGCCCGTCGGACGAACGTCCTTTTCGGAGAAGCGGATACACTTACCGCCGCGCGAAGCAATCAAAATTTCGTCTTCGCCCGTCGTGAAGCGTACGGCAATCAATCTATCGTCCTCTTGCAATTTTATGGCGATTTTACCGTTCTTGGGAATACGCTTGAACTCGTCCGTAGAGGTCTTTTTAATCAAGCCGTTTTCCGTTGCCATAACGAGATAGCCCGTGCCGTTTTCCAAAACGGGCAATACCGTTTCGATTTTCTCGCCTTGGTCAAGCTGTACGATATTGACAACCGCTCTGCCTCTTGCCGTTCTGTTCGCTTCGGGAATTTCGTAACCCTTGATAGAGTACACCTTGCCTTTCGACGAGAAGAGCAGAATCGGATCGTGCGTACAGCAAACGAACATCTTTTCGACGTAGTCCTCGTCCTTGGGTCTGTGCGCCGTGATACCTCTGCCGCCTCTGCCCTGCGCCTTGTATTCGGCAACGGGCAAACGCTTGATATAGCCCGAATGGGTAATCGAAATCACGACGTCCTCTCTGTCTATCAAATCCTCGTCGTCGATATTGCCGTAATCGACGGAGATTTCCGTCTTTCTCGGCGAGGGATATTTTTCCTTGATTTCGGACAAGTCCTTGCGGATAATCTCCATTACGCGGTACTCGTTCGCCAAAATATCTTTGAGGTCGGCAATCGTTCTTTGCAAGCTTTCCAACTCGTCTTTGAGTTTCTCTACTTCCAACGAAGTCAATCTTTGCAAGCGCATTTCAAGGATTGCGTTCGCCTGCTTGTCGTCCAGCTCGAAAGCGGAAGTAAGCGCGGTGATCGCGGCGTTTTTATCCGCCGACGCCTTAATGATTTTAATGACCTCGTCCACGTTCGCAAGCGCAAGCACGAGTCCTGCGATAATGTGCGCGCGTTCTTCCGTCTTATTCAAATCGTAACGGGTTCTGCGCGTGATGACTTCCTTTTGATGATTGAGATAATGATATAAAATATCGCGGATATTGAGGGTCTTGGGCTCGGTACCGTTCTCCGTCAGTGCGAGCAAGATAATACCGTCGGACACCTGCAATTTCGTCTTTTTGAACAGCGTGTTCAAAACGACCTGCGCATTTGCGTCCTTCTTGACCTCGATAACGATACGCATACCGTCGCGGTCGGATTCGTCGCGAATATCCGAAATGCCCTCGATACGCTTATCGTTTACCATATCGGCAATCGTCTTAATAAGCTGTGCTTTATTGACTTGATAGGGAATTTCCGTTACGATAATGCGCGAACGCACGTTCCCGCCCGTACCGTATTCCTCGATTTCGCACTTGGAGCGAATCATAATACTGCCTTGCCCCGTTCTGTACGCCTGACGGATACCGCTTCTGCCCATGATAACGCCGCCCGTGGGGAAGTCGGGCGCAGGGATATAATCCATGAGCTCGTCCACCGTGATATCGGGGTTATCAATCATCGCGATCGTGCCGTCGATGACTTCGGCAAGGTTATGCGGGGGAATGTTCGTCGCCATACCCACGGCAATACCGTCCGCGCCGTTCACGAGCAGATTGGGATATCTTGCGGGCAGAACGGTGGGTTCTTCCTCGCTTCCGTCGAAGTTGGGAATGAAATCTACCGTATCTTTATCCAAATCGCGCAGCATTTCCGCCGCGAGCTTGGTAAGTCTTGCTTCGGTATAACGCATAGCCGCGGCGGAGTCGCCGTCCACCGAGCCGAAGTTACCGTGACCGTCTACGAGCGGGAAGCTAATCGTAAATTCCTGTGCTAATCTTACGAGCGCGTCGTACACGGAGCTGTCGCCGTGGGGGTGGAATTTACCCATACAGTCACCGACGATACGGGCGCACTTTCTGTACGCTTTATCGTTATACAGACCCATTTCGTGCATGGAATACAAAATTCTTCTATGCACGGGCTTCAAGCCGTCGCGCACGTCGGGGATCGCTCTCGATTTATTAACCGCCATTGCATAGGCGATGAACGAGCGTTTAAGCTCGTCGTCCACCTCGACGTCGAGCATTTTCGTCATAGCGAGGGTCTTTTTAAATTCCTCTGTCAATTCGGGGCTTGTTTCTTTTTTAGCCATTTCATTTTCTCCTACGGCAATCCTGCCGTTTTGCGTTTTATTAAAACTCACTGCGCAAGACTATACTTGCGTTGACCGCTTACGCGGTAGTGGGCAAATCAAAGATTTGCTGCTTGGGGCTGATTATGCGAGGGCTCTGCCCTCTTCTCGGTCAAGGGACAATGCCCCTTGACCCCTTGTCGGGAACGATACCGTTTATCCTAAGCCTCGCAAAAAGATAGAAAGGCTCCGTTGCGGGTCGCACCCGCCTTGACTTCTAATCTTTCCGCAATTTTGCTCCCGCTTATACGTCTAAGTCGGTTACGAGCGAAGCGTTCTCTTCGATAAACTTTCTTCTAAGCTCGGGGCTTTCACCCATGAGCATCGAGAACATTTGGTCCGCTTCCGCCGCGTCCTGCATCGTTACGCGGATAAGCGTACGCGTTGCGGGGTTCATCGTCGTGTCCCAAAGCTGTTCCTTACTCATTTCGCCAAGACCTTTATAACGCTGGTATTCGATTTTACCCGTCGCGTTCTTGTCGTATTCGATTTTCTCTTCTTCCGAATACAAATAATCGTCGTGACCTTTAAAGCTCGCCTTGTAAAGCGGGGGCTTCGCCGCGTATACGTGCCCGTGCTCGATGAGCGGACGCATATAACGGAATAAGAAAGTATACAAAAGTATACGGATATGCGCGCCGTCAACGTCGGCATCGGTCATGGAAATGATACGGTCGTATCTGAGCTTGCTTTCGTCGAAATCGTCCAAAATACCGCACCCGAACGCCGTGATCATCGACTTGATTTCCTCGTTCTCCAAAACGCGGTTCAACCGCACTTTTTCTACGTTCAAAATCTTACCGCGCAAAGGCAAAATCGCTTGGAACCGTCTATCGCGTCCCTGCTTCGCCGTGCCGCCTGCCGAGTCGCCCTCTACGATATAAATTTCGCAAAGCTCGCTTCTTCTGTCCGAACAGTCGGCAAGCTTGCCAGGGAGCGTCGTCGAACCGAGCACGCCCTTTCTTCTCGTCAATTCCCTTGCGTTTCTCGCCGCGTCGCGCGCCTTTTGCGCCGTGATACAACGGAGCACGAGCTCTTTCGCAACGCTCGGGTTTTCTTCCAAGAAAGTACCCATATGCTCGGAAACGCATTTATTTACGAACACACGAATGGTGCTGTTGTTGAGCTTGTCCTTCGTCTGCGACTCAAACTGCGCGTTGACGAGTTTAACGGATACCACCGCCGTGATACCTTCCATGACGTCCTCGCTCGAAAGACGGTCGTTTTCCTTTAATATATTCAGCTTTTTACCCGCGTCGTTAATGACCTTGGTCAGCGCCATTTTCAAGCCCGCCACGTGCGTACCGCCGTCAATGGTGTTGACGTTGTTTGCGTAGCTGTAAATAACCTCGCTGTACGATTCGTTGTACTGAATCGCGACTTCACAAACGGTGTCGCCCTCTTGTTCTTCAAAATACACGGGCGCGGGGAACAACAGCTCCTCACGGTTTTTATTGAGTTCTTCTACGAACGAGCAAATACCGCCCTCGTAGCAGAAAGAATCCTGTTTTTCCTGCCCTTCGCGCTTGTCTTCGAGGGTAATCCGTAACCCCTTATTCAAATACGCAAGCTCGCGCAGTCTGCCCTTTAAGGTATCGTAATTGAAGATAACCGTTTCGAAAATTTCCTCGTCGGGCATAAAGGTAACCTTCGTACCCATCGCGTCGGTGTCGCCGACGATTTGCACGCTGCGTTGCGGCACACCGCGGTTATACACCTGCTTGAAGATATGCCCCTCGTGGGAAACTTCCGCTTCCAGCCATTCGGACAGCGCGTTTACCGCTTTCACGCCCACGCCGTGCAAACCGCTCGATACTTTATAACCCGAATCCCCGCCGAACTTACCGCCGGCGTTGACTTTCGTAAATACAACCTCCAAAGTGGAAATTCCCTCTTTGGGGTGGATATCGGTGGGAATACCGCGCCCGTTGTCCTGAACGGTACAGCTCCCGTCGCCGTTGATGGTTACCTCGATATGCGTACAGTACCCCGCCAACGCCTCGTCGATAGAGTTATCCACGACCTCGTGTACGAGGTGGTGAAGTCCCTTCGCGTCGGTGGACGAGATATACATACCGGGGCGTTTACGGATATGCTCCAAGCCGTCGAGGACCTGTATTTGTTCCGCGCCGTATTCGCCTTCTACTCTTTCCGCCATTTTGTTTTCTCCCGTTTCGCTTTCCCTTTTTTTAATAAAAAAGGGAATTCGTTATTTTACACCCCTATTATACCATATTTTTCGCGGAAAGGAAAGCGAATGACGGCGATTTTCCAAAAAACTTTTCCGCAAATCTCCGCAAAAGGCGTTTTACGCGTTGTATACGCCGAAAATCGCATACGGCAAGCTTAGACGGATAAATTCACACGCAACGAAAAAACGGGCAAATTTCGCCCGTTTTTTCGTTACCCCCAAATCTCTTCCGCTATGCTAAGTACCTCGTCGGGCGTTTGCGCGGAAAATAGCCGTTCCTTGAACGCCGCCGCGCCCCGCTCGCCTTTTACGAAAAACGCCGCCATTTTTCGCATAAAGACCGTCGTAAACCGCTCGTCGCAGGTTTGCCTCGTCCATTCCATTTGTTTTTTAAACAGTTCGCCTTTGCCTATCCGCTCTTTCCCCGTTAGATCGCAAAAAATTTGCGGGTCGAAGAGTGCCGCGCGCGCCACCATTACGCCGTCCGCGCCCGTTTCGTTTATCAGCTTTTCCCCGTCGGTAAGCGAGAACACGCCCCCGTTGGCGATTACGGGGATTTTTACCGACTTTTTCGCGCTTTCTATTTCTTTATAATTGACCTCGCCCGCGTATACCTTGTCTTTCGTTCTGCCGTGGATAGTGATAAGGCTTGCGCCCGCGCCCTCCATTCGCTTGGCAAACTCGGCGGTTATCAGTTTTTTCTCCGTGATACCGATACGGAATTTCACGGTGATTATCTTTCCGCTTTTCACGCATTCCCGAACGATTTTTTCCGCCAAGGCGGGGTTTTCGAGGAGTGCGCTCCCCTCGCCGTTTTTATAAATTTTCGGTACGGGACAGCCCATATTGATATCGACGATAGGGAACGGCGCGATTTTTTCGTGCTCGCAGGCAAGGCGCATCGTGTCGGGCTCGTTGCCGAATATCTGCACCGCCGTCAAGCCCTCGTTTTCGTCGGTATACAACAGCTCCTGCGTGTTTTCACTGCCGTACTTTAAACCCTTTGCGCTGACCATTTCAGTATAGCAAAGCCCCGCCCCGCTCGCCTTACAAACACGGCGGAACGCGTAGTTCGTATACCCCGCAAGCGGTGCGAGAAAAACATTATTTTCGGTGGTAACGCTACCGATTTTGACCGCGTGTAAATTCATAACCCCTCTTAATTGTTCTGCAATTCCGCTTTCGCTTGTAAATAGTAGTTATCCCATTCGACTTCGGAAAGCTCGGTTACGACTTTCCCGTCCGCGAGTGCTTTTTCTTCCGCCAAGGTAAATCGCTTGGCAAATCGCTCCGCGCTTTCCTTTAACGCCTTTTCACAGTCACAGCCTGCCTTTCTGCCGATATTGACCGCCGCGAATAATAAATCGCCGAGCTCTTTTTCCGTTTGCGCTCTATCGCCTTGTTTGTACGCCTCGAAAAATTCCGACAATTCTTCTTCGAGCCGTTTTGCCGCGTCTTCCGCCGTGGCGAAATCCATACCCGCTTTCGCCGCGCGCTTGCCTATTTTTTGCGCCCGCATCGCCGCGGGAAAACATTTGGGAACGTCGTTTACCGAGTCCGCATAAGTAATTTGGTGCTTCTCCGCCATTTTGTTCTTTTCCCAAACGCTGAGCGCACCCCCTTCGTTGTCCGCCTTATCCTTGCCGAATACGTGCGTATGGCGGGAAATAAGTTTTTGGCAAATGCCCGTGAACGCGTCGGTCAAGTTGAACGCGCCCGTTTCCTCTTTCATTACGGCTTGGAACACCGCCTGCAATAACACGTCGCCCGTTTCCTCTAATATCTTCTCGTCGTCGTTACAGTCGATTGCGTCCACCAGCTCGTACGCTTCCTCTACCGCCGACATTTTGATACTTTCGCTCGTTTGGACTTTATCCCAAGGACAACCGTCGGGCGCGCGCAAACGCACCACGATCTCTTTTAAATCCTCAGCGGTAAAACGGGATTTTTCCAACAACTCCATTTCCTCTATCGCCACCGCCGACGAATAATCGTACGACTTTTGACGGTCAAGCTCGTAAAGGCGCGCCTTTTTCGGCTTGCCTCCGCAAATATATTTGACTTCCGTTTCCTCGCCGAATAAATCGCCTAAAATCAGTTTGCAGTCGCTCGCCAACCCTCTATCGTCCATATCGTACACGACGAGCGGTAACCCCAAACCGCCCTGCTTCGCTTTTTCGGCAAGCTCGTACGCGGAAACTGCCGTGAACGAACAGCCTTGAAATCCCGCCGTCCGCGCAAGCGCGGTCGTTTTGGATACGCCGTCGATAATTTCGATTTTCCCGCGCAAACGCTTACAAAGCGCCTTTACCGAATAATCCTCACTCGCCGCGCCGTCCACGAGATACACCGTGTTTTCGCCCAAGTCGGTTACCGCTTTGGCAAGATTTTTCGCAAGCGTTGCAAAGCTACGGCTGTTTTCGTATACCGTATCCAAGCAAATATGCTCCACACCCAAATCCAACACCGACTGATACGAACGGGTATGCGCCGTGCGCACCGCTATCTTCCCGCCGTTTTTTACCGCGCGGAAAATCGCCTCTTCCCCCCGTTTCGTCAAATCGCCCGCTTCTACGCCCAAGCCGATAACCGTGATCATGTTTCCTTTCTCCTTTTGTTTGCTACCCTTAAATTATACAACAAATCGAGTAAAAAGGCAACCAAATAACAGATATTCGTCGCGTATGCAAGCCCGAAAACGGAAATTTGCGGATTGCGTAACAGCCAAGTATACACCCCCGTTTTCACGACCACCGCAACCGCCATCGAAAGAGCGGCGTATTGCGGTTTCCCCTGCGCCGTCAAACACGCCGAAAGCGTCTGCACGCAAGACAGCGTAAGCGCACTGACGGAAAACACTTTCACTAATCTTATCAAAGTGTCCAGCTCCTGCCCGCTCAAATTGCGGTACACGAGCTTCACGGCAGGCTCGGCGAACAGATACAGTCCCGCCGCGCTCGGCAGTGCGACGAGCGCGGTAATGCCAAGCGAAAAAAACAGTTTCTTTTTCACGCTCGCACCCTTGCGCGCTCTTGCGGCGGCGAGGCTGGGCACGCTCGCCGCCGCGATTCCATAACAAACGGATACGGGCAGGTTGATAATCGTAACCGCCCCGCCCGAAAACAATCCGTATAAAGCGACGGGATCGGGCGCGTAATTCCCCAACAACCGTACGACGAGCACACTGTCGAGCAACCCCGACAGAGGCAGCAGTATCGAGCTGAACGTAACGGGAATACTCAATTTGAGCACCGTTTTCGCCTTGACCCTGCCCCCGCCGTCCTTTAATTTACGGGGGGCAGGTACGCGTTTAAACAGCAACAGCATCACGAGCAAAGCGACTAACTCGGAAAGAGAAACGGCGAGCAGTAAAAAGGTAACCGCGCGGACGGTGTTTTCCTTAAAAAGATAGGCAAACAGTAAACCGAAACCCACCTTGACGAGCTGTTCTATCACTTCGGAAAGGGCGGTGGGGAACATTTCGTTTTTGCCCTGAAACCAACCGCGGAACACGGAAATTGCAGACACCAAAAATACCGACGGCGCAAGCGCAAAATACCCCGTCGTAATCTCTTTGGCGTTTTGCGCCGCCGCAAGCAAAGGCGCAAGCCCCACCATTAGCAAAGTCCCTGCCAAACCTATCCATAAAAACAGCTTCATCGCCGTTTTGAAAAGCGGTTTGTCCCCCTGTCCCTTTTCGATGCGCTCCGCGGTTAGCTTGGCAATCGACGAGGGAATCCCCGTCGCGGAAAGCGTCAAAAGCATACAATACACGGGATAGACCATTTGATACAGTCCTATCCCGTGCCCGCCTATCAAATTCGTGAGCGGAATACGGTACACCGCGCCGATAATTTTGGCGATAAATCCGCCCGCCGCAATCGTCGCCGCCCCCTTGATAAACCCGCTCTTTTTCTTTTTCGCTTTCTCCGACATATCCCCACCCCCTTGGATAGTTTGCGGACAAAGCGCGCTTTTTATAACAAAAACCGCCCTGTCGGCGGTTTCGTTTTTTATTCGAGTAAGCTCGCTTCCTTGAAAAGCTCGCTATTTATCTTTTTCATTACCTCTATCGGTACTTTTATCACTTCCCTATCGTAAGTAACGAGTCCGTTGATTTCCTCTTCCACGTCGGAAACTTGCGTGTAAATACTCCCGCACAAGCCCTTTTGAATAAGCGGTTTCAGCTTTTTCAAAAACAGCTTTTCCAGCGCGGCGATAAGCTCCGCTTGCGTTTTGAATTTCTTGTACCCGAACTCCTTGCTTTCGTCGAAAACGTGCCCTTTTGTTTGCATCGAATATCCGCCGAATTCACTCAATACCACGGGGCGTTCGTCCTTGGGTACGCGTAAGGGCGTGTAATAGGTATGCAAGCTTTTCAGCTCCGTCTTGCCCGCGCCTTGGTCGTGCCAACCGCTTACCGAGTCGATAATACGGGTGGAATCTTGGCTCTTGATATATTCGGTAATACGCGCCGAATCGAACTGTCCCCACCCCTCGTTAAAGGGTACCCAAACGCCGATACAGGTACAGTTATACAGCGCGGAAAGCGTTTCGTCCACAGCCTTTTCAAACTCCGCTCTCCCGCTCGCGCTTTCGCGGGCGAAATATTTATAATCGTCGTCGCAGTGTTTAAAGCCAAGGAACGGAAACGCCGCGATATGCGTAAATTTATATTCCCCGCCGCCGTTCACGAAATCCTGCCAAACGATAAGCCCCAGCTTATCGCAATGATAATACCAGCGCATCGGCTCTAACTTAATATGCTTTCGCACCGTGTTAAAGCCCATATCTTTCAGCATTTTCAGTTCCTCAAAAGCCGCCTCGTCGCAAGGATAAGTCAGCATACCGTCCGACCAGTAGCCTTGGTCGAGCACACCGTTGAAAAAGTACGGCTTGCCGTTCAGCGTCAGCCGTTGCACTCCCCGTTTATCCCGCGCTTTCCCAAACGCCCGCACGCCGAAATACGATTGCAATTCGTCCCCGCTCTCGTTCGTCAATACGAGTGTGTACAGCTTGGGATTTTCGGGCGACCAGCGCTCGAACGGATAACAAAAAACCGTTTCCGTTTGATAGCTTTGCGATAAAATTTCCGTATCCCCGTCGAATATACGCGCCGTCTGCGTTTCCCCGAACGAGTCGGAAACGATACGCACTTCGTTTTCGAACGGGTCGGTGGTTATTTTCAAACCCGAAATATATTTCTTCGGCATAAATTCCAACCACACCGTCTGCCAAATCCCGCTTTGCGGAGTGTACCAAATGCCCCCGCGGTTTACACTTTGTTTCCCGCGCGCGCCCTCGTTTTTGAACGCTTCGTCCCTGCAATAGACGGTCAACTCGTTCTCGCCCGTTTTCACGAGCGCGGAAATATCCAAGTCAAAGGGCGTGAAACCGCCCTTATGCGCGCCCGCTTTTTGTCCGTTTACGAGCACTTCGCACTCACTGTCCACCGCTCCGAAATGCAAGAACACCGTGCCGTTTACCGTGTTTTCGTTTAAAGCAAACGAGCGAGTATATACCAGCATTTCGTTTTCCTTTAATAAGAAATCCTCGGCAATTCCGCTAAGCAGCGTTTCCGGGGAAAAGGGCACGAGTATCTCGCCGTCAAACGATTTTTCGCCGTTTATATCCTGCTTATAAAAATTCCATTTTCCGTTTAAGCACAGCCAGCCTTTGCGTTCCGCCTGCGGGCGGGGGTGTTCGCTGTGGGGAATCTCCCCCGTTTTATATCTCGTTTTGAGCCGCATTTTTCTTCTCCTTATCCGTTTTCGCTTGCTTTACGAGCACAGGCACGAGTAAAATCGCCAGTGCCGCCACGACCGCGCCCGCTAAAAATATTTCAGGCGCAGGGATATATTGCGTCGTCATCATATCCGCTCCGCTCGTATCGGGCAAAGGAATGTTCGCCGATTTATTGATCGCGTTGCCGATCATCGGTCCTAAAAGCATCGGGAGCAGTACACTGAAAATCATACGCACGCCCTGTAATTTCCCCGCGTCCTTTTCGGGAGTATAATCACGCGTGAGCGCACCGCAAAGCGCGGATACGAATATGTAGCCCGTAATCATAACGAAGCCCGCCGCGCCAAAGCAAACGAGGGTTAGCATATGCCCGTCAAAATCGGCGAAATACATCGCTAAAAGCCCCGCCGACATCACGCCGAGCGCGATATATAACAGCTTGGTTTTATCCATACGGTCAGTGAGCCCGCCAAGGAAGATATTGATAACGCCGCCAAGCGCGATCGCAAGCCCGAACACGATACTGTATTCCAACACGGAAAACCCGAGATAGGTCTTCATATAAATAATCATATACGGCATAAAGATTTGGCAGGCAATCCCGTACACACCCACCACGCACAGCACGAGATAGAGTGTGGGGTTGCCCTTTACCACCGACGGCTTGAACCCGTACACGATATCTTTCAGCGTTCCGTTCTTTTGCAATGTGGGGCTGTCTTTTACCGTAAACAACCCCGCGATACCGCAAACGGAAATCACGATACCGAGGCACAAAAACAACGCCTTGTACCCCATTGCTTCCACCAAGATACCGAATCCCCCCGCCACGATCAGCATTGCCGCGAGCGGAAGCACGGAAAGCACTCCCTCTACCTTGCCTCTAAATTCTTCTTTGGTGTTATCCGTTACCCACGCGTTGAACGCCGCGTCGTTCGCCGTCGAACCGAACAGCGTCATCACGCAATCCCCTGCCACGACGATAACGAGCGCAACGGTAATCGCCGTCGCGTACGAGGTGTTGAAAATCTTTTGCACGGTATCCGCGCTGATAAAACCGAACAGCCCGACCGTCGCACCCCAGATGATATACCCTATCGAAATGAACGAACGCCTGTTCCCCTTTTTATCGGAAAGCGTACCCGCCACGAGCGTCGTTGCCGTTGCCGCCACCCCCGAAAGCTGTACCATTAGCGTAATGGCGTCTAAATTTTTGTCAATGGTATCGAATACGAATAAGTTGAAATACATATTCTCCACCGACCAAGCAATTTGTCCGATGAGTCCGAATAAAACGAGTATCCACCAGTTTCTTTTCCCAAAGCCGCTCTGTTGCATAATAGTATATCTCCTTGCGTATCTACGCTCTTATTATAACATAAATTTTCGGCTTTGGCAACACCCGCGCGCACTTTCCTATAAAAAGAACGCCCTGCTTATAATTAAGCAGGGCTGTTGCGTTTATTCTTCGTCCTCTTCTTCCTCATATACGGGCGCGTTTGCGTTGTCAATGATCGTGCGGAGCTTTTTCAATATCTCCTCTTTGCCGTAACCCGTTTCCGCGCTGGTGGCAATCAGGTTCTCTACGCCTAAATACATATCGGCGGCAATCGCGCGGGTATGTTCTTTGAGCTTCATTCTCGAAAGCTTGTCCGCTTTGGTGAGCACCACGGTAAAGGGCAAAGTATGATAATGCAAAAACTGCATCATTTGCATATCGTCCGCCGTGGGGTCGTGGCGGGAATCGGCAAGCATGAACACGTGCGCGATACTCTCTTTTTTACGGAAAAACGCGTCGAGCGTTTTCGCCCATTTATCCTTTTCCGATTTTGAAACGCGCGCAAAGCCGTACCCGGGCAAATCGGCAAGAATAAACTCGCCGAAATCGAAATAATTGACAAGCCTCGTACGCCCCGGCTCGCTACTCGTTTTGGCTAACTTTTTACGGTTGGCAAGCATATTGATAAACGAGCTTTTGCCCACGTTCGACTTCCCGCAAACCGCAATCACGGGTTTATCGGGCGTGATAAACTGATCGGCGCGCGCCGCCGAAGTAATAAAGGTCGCGTTCTTAATCACGAGCGGTTGTATTTTATCGTTCGTTTCGTACATACCCGTCTCCTTTTACTCTTTGCACCGTACGCTGCCGCGGTGGCTCTCGTCGGGAATCACGGGCAAGGCTTTGGGCTGCGCCCGCTTTCTCGGCTTCGGCGTTTTCACGCTCTCGTCCTCTAACAGCGCAAGCTCGAACACCTCGCTAACATTAGATACGGGCACGAACCGTACGTCGTTTTTCAAGACCTGCGGTAATTCTTCCAAGTCCTTTTCGTTGCCTTTGGGCATGAGCACCGTGGATATTCCCACCCGCCGTGCCGCCAACGATTTTTCCTTTAAACCGCCGATAGGCAGTACCTTACCGCGCAAAGTGATTTCGCCCGTCATCGCGATATCCCCGCGCACCTTTCTGCCCGTAAGCGCGGACAAAATCGCCGTCGCCATCGTGATACCCGCGCTCGGTCCGTCCTTGGGCGTTGCGCCCTCGGGTACGTGGATATGCAAATCGGTCGAAGTAAATTTCTCCGCGTCCAAGCCATACTCTTCCGCGTGCGAACGGATATACGAAAGAGCGGCTTGCGCCGATTCTTTCATCACGTCGCCAAGGTGGCCCGTCAGCTTGATTTCGCCCTTGCCCGCCATAGCGGTAACTTCCACCGTGAGCGTCGTTCCGCCCACCGCCGTCCAGGCAAGACCCGTTACCGCGCCGACCTCTGCGGTTAAAGCCGAGCTGTCAATGGTAAATCTCGGCGCGCCGAGGAGTTGTTTCACCTTTTCCGCCGTAACCGTTACTTTCGGCGCGCGCTTTTTCTCCGCGCGTTTTACGGCGATTTTACGGCAAACGCTGCCGACCGTGCGTTCCAAGGTACGAACCCCCGCTTCGCGGGTATATCCCTCTATGAGGTAACGGAACGCCCCCTCGTCAAATTCGGCTTGTTTTTCCGTTAAGCCGTTCGCCTTTAACTGCTTGGGCACAAGATAACGCTTGGCTATCTCCGTCTTTTCTTCCAAGGTATACCCCGAAAGCTCGATAATTTCCATTCGGTCGCGCAAGGGCGCGGGAATGGTATCCAGCGAGTTTGCCGTCGTCAAAAACAGTACCTTCGAAAGGTCGTACGGCGCTTCCAAATACCGATCGCGGAAGGTGGAATTTTGTTCGGGATCGAGCGCTTCCAACAGCGCCGCCGACGGATCGCCGTGCATATCCGAAGTGATTTTATCAATTTCGTCGAGCAGGAACACGGGGTTTACAGAACCCGCGTTTTTCATACCGTATAAAATACGCCCCGGCATCGCGCCGATATAGGTGCGCCTATGACCGCGAATCTCCGCTTCGTCCTTTACCCCGCCAAGACTCATACGCACGAACTTTCTGTTCAAAGCACGGGCAATCGAACGGGCGATACTCGTTTTACCTACCCCCGGGGGCCCGACGAAGCATAAAATGGGCGCTTTCATATTCCCCGTCAGCTTTAAAACGGCGAGGTATTCCGTGATACGCTCCTTTATCTTTTCCAAGCCGTAATGGTCCTCGTCCAAAACGCGCACGCAGTCGGCAAGGCTGTCGGTGTCTTCCGTTTCTTCCGTCCAAGGCAAGGAGAGCACTTGGTCGAGATACCCCGTGATAACGGTATATTCAGGCGAAGAGGTCTGCATTTTACGCATACGCTCCACCTCTTTCAAGCATTTGCTTTCCAAGTCCTCGGGCAGATTTTTCGCCTTGATTTTTTCGATATATTCGTCCTCTTCCTTGCCGTCGTCGCCAAGCTCGGCATGAATGGCTTTCAGCTGTTCGCGCAAATAAAATTCCTTTTGCGATTTATCAATGCTTTGGCGTACGGCGGAAGCAATTTTCTTTTCGATTTTGGAAATTTCCAGCTCGTCGTTCAAGCAACGGTGAAAGAGTTTAAGCCGTTCGACGGTATCCGTTTCTTCCAAGCTCTTTTGTTTGATTTCCAGCTTCACGCGCATAACGGACATCGCGATATTGATATATTCGTCGGCGTTTTTACAGCCGTCGAGCTTCAATACCGTTTCCTTGGAAATCTTCCCGTCGGCGGAAAGCACGTCTTTTACGAGCGCTTTCGCGGTACGGAAATGCGCCTCCTGCAACACCGCGTCCGTTTCTTTTATCGGCAACTCGTCGGCGACGGCGTAGAAGTACCCGCTTTCGATACCGATTTCCCTTGCGCGGGCGCGGTAAAGTCCCTCGCAAAGCACGCGTACGACGCCTGCGGGGAGCTGAGCAATTTGTTTTATCTTCGCCACACAGCCGACGGAATAGATATCGTCGGGTTGCACCTCGTCCTTTTCAGTTACCTTTTGCGAACAGATAAGCACGAGCTTGTCCGCGCTTGCGGAAGCGCGGTTGACTGCCTTTAAGGTCATTTCTCTGCCGACCTCAAAGGATATGTTGGTATTCGGGAACGCCACCTTACCCCGAAGCGGGATAACGGGCAGAATATTCGTTCTTATTAAATTTTGCATTTCGTAATTTTCCATATATTTATTATTACCCACAAACGGCGTTGTTTAAACAGCACACGCAAAACGAGGGGTCAACGCAACCTACGGTTGCTTTTAATAAGGCTGTAACGCCCTGCGGGCGCGACTGCCGTCGAGGCGTAAAGGCTCTGCCTTTACAATCCGCAAGAAACTAAGTTTCTTGACTTCTAATCGGATGTGCACTTCTTTTCACACCTTAATAAACGCCGTGTCGGGGTATTTGTTTTTTATCTCCTCACTGAATTCATAGTCGCTGATAACGCCTGTGAGCGCGCCGAAATCGAATAAGAATTTCCTGTCGCCCATTTCACGGTGGAATTTTTCATGGTCGGCAAGATGATACACTTCCTTCGCGTTCTTCGCTATCACCGTATGTAATAAATAATACAAGCCACCCTCGGCTATCTGCCCTTGCTCGGATACGTACCCCGACGCAAAAAACATCTTGTCCACACGGTACTTCATCGCGTTCTCGACCGTTTCTTCACTGCATAGCATGCACGGCGGTTCTACTACCTTGCCCCCTAAACACACCACCTTGATTCCGTACTGACTTAAATGCGTTACAATCGCCACGTTGTTCGTGATTACCGTGATATTCTTTTTCTCGGTTAAAAATTCGGACATATATTCCGTCGTCGTGGACGCGTCGATAAAAATGACTTCCCCGTCGCAAACAAGCTCCGCCGCCCGCCTCGCGATTTTCAGCTTCTCTGCGTGCATTTTATGGTAACGGAAGGGAAGCGGAACTTCCTCTTTTCTAACAATCTCCACGCCGCCGTACGTCCTGCGTATCAGCTGCTGCCTTTCTAATAAATTCAAATCGCGGTTCACGGTCGCGTTACTGTAATGGAGTGCGTTTACGAGGTATTTCACCGTTACGTATCCGTACTCCTTTACGATATTCAAAATGTTATCGAGCCGCTCCTTTTGATACATTTTCCCAACCCCTTTTTTGAGAATTTTTGAGAATTTCCCAATAACGGGAAACCTATATTGAGAATGTTTGACATTTTCTTTTGTAATTATTATAATCATAATACGAACAAAAGTCAAGGAGGTTGTAGGGCGTTGAAGGATTTAACCAAGGGAAATATTTACAAAACCTTTTTCCTTTTCGGACTCCCGTTGGTGCTTTCGGGACTTTTGTCGCAAGCATACAATATTATCGACACCTCGATTGCAGGGAAATTCCTCGGCAATAACGGACTTGCCGCCATGGGTGCGACCGCACCGCTCATCACGTTCGTTTCCTCGCTGCTTTGGGGATTGAGCTCCGGCTTTTCCATTTACGTCGCGCGGCTGTTCTCCACGGGCGAATATAAAAAAATTAAGTCGTCGGTGTACACTATGTGGCTGATTATGTTTTGCGTTTGCGTTGCAATCGCCGTGGTGTTTATCACTTTGCACGCGCCCCTTTTCGAGCTTTTGAAAATAGAAGAAAGCATACGCGGCGCGGCGTTCGACTATTTCGCCGTGTATATCGCGGGACTGTTCCCTATCATTATGACCGTGCACGCGGTACACCTTTTAAACTCTTTGGGGATCGGCACTTTTCCGTTTTTTATGTCGTTGCTCTCCGCCGTGCTCAACGTGTCGGGCAATATTCTTTCCGTTGTCGTATTCCATATGGGCGTAGAGGGACTTGCCATTGCTTCCGTGCTCTCCGCTTCCGTCGTTTGTATTTGCTATTATTTCAAATTCCGCAAATGCTTAAAGGAAATGGGCGTGGATAAGGAAAAAATCAAGCTCGGTATTAAATATATCAAGAACGCCTCGCCGTTCGCCGTGCCGAATATGTTTCAGCAGGCGGTTATGTATTTTGCCGCACTCGCCGTGTCCCCGCTCGTCAACGGCTTGGGCGTTTCTGCGTCCGCAAGCTACTCCGTCGTTACGCGCGTATATGAATTGAATACCTGCTTATACCAAAATTCCACCCGCGCGCTAACGAACTATACCGCTCAATGCGCGGGAAATAAACAATACGATAAAATCAAAAAAGGCGTGTTCGTCGGCTTACTCCAAAATATCGCGTTCGTTACGCCTTTCCTGCTCGTATGCGTGATTTTCTACCAGCCCGTGTGCTCGTTGTTCTTCAAGTCGGACGCGGACGCTCTGACGAAAGAATACGCCTACCTGTTCGTTCGGCAATACCTGCCGTTCGTGTACCTGCAAATGGCGTGCAACCTTTTCCACGGCTTGTTTAGAGGGGTAAAAGCGACGGGATTTTTATTCTCCACTTCGCTCGTGGGCGCAATCGCGCGGTATCTGCTTTCCATATTGCTTATTCCGTCCATGGGTATGTCGGGCTTCTATTTGGCGTGGATACTCTCGTGGGCAATCGAAACGGCACTCAGTCTTTTGCTCTTTTTCCTCGGCGGTTGGATCCCCGCTCCCGAACCCCAAGAAGAATAAATTAAAAACCAAACGCCGAGGCGGTAAAACCCACCTCGGCGTTTTTCTTTACGCTTTTATTTGTAAAATTTCACAAAGCTGCGATACCGCTTCTTCGTAACGGTCGAACTCTACGACGTAGTCGCATATCTCCGCGTTTTGCTCCTCATAGTCAATGGCAAGGATTCTGCGCGCCTTGTCGTCGAGCGAGGAATTTTTCCGCAAAATGTTCGCGAGCAGATCTTTCTTTTTACGCTTAATATATACCGTTATCACGTTACGGAAATTCGTTTTCAGCGACATCGCGCCGCATATATCCATCGTCGTTAAAACGTGCTTGCCCTTCGCCAATATTGCCTCTACGTCCGACTTCCTCGACCCGTACCCGTGCCCCGCGTACATCGTCGATTGAAAGGTGTCGTCACTGTCGCACATCTTGTGGAATTCTTCCAACGAAATATAATTGTACCACTCGTTTTCCGTTTCCGCCGTCGGGTCTTTCGTCGTGTAGCTGACGAGCTTCTCGAAACGGTCGGTTTTTTCCAACACCCACCGCGCGATTTTCGATTTACCGCTCCCCGACGGTCCGACGAGCACCACCACGCTCGCTTCTTCCAACGAATACCGCTCGGGGCGGACGCTGTAACTGTCCGCAATCACTTCCACCACGCGCAAAAATTCATTGTAATTATTGACGGCGAGCATACCCGTCGCGTCCTGATTCCAAGGCCGCCGCATTAAAATCGGATAACGAGCGGTCGAACGCACGACGTTGTGCATACCGTCGTCGAATAAAATATCCGTGCTTATCTTATCCTTGCGCGAACCCATATAGATATGGTCGGCGGGGATTTGCGGGAACTCTTCCATAATACGCTTGGCGCGGATTCCCATAAATTCGGGGGGAATGGCAGTCGATACGAACACTTCGGTCATTTGCGAAAGCTTATCGACAAATTCCTTTGCGCCCGGGTACACGGGCTGTGTGCGGTAAAATTCAGGGTCGGCGAAATATTCGAAAATAACGTCGGTGCGCCTGCCCGTTTTGCCCCAGCTGTTCACCTCGTGCAAGCTGATAGGCGGATCGAATTTATATTTCTCGTTCGCCAACTGAATGGCGTACGAGGTACACTCCATCAACAAATCGTCGATATCGAGTGCGGTGGATAATCTGTATTTACCTTTCATAGCATTTTCTCCTTCGTCCGTATATTATATCGTATAAAGGAGCAAAAATCAATACCTTTTTTGAAAATTTTTCCAAAATATCAAAATTTTATGATACCGGATAGCGGGTATAACCCGCACTCCGCTTTTAAAAAAACGGCTTTCGCCGTTTTTTCTTTGTGTATAACATTTATGCGTGATATAAATAAGTTGTCGTCGCACTTACGTTAGGATCAAACCATACTGCCCTGTACGCATTTGTCGATTGGGTGTTTGGGGACGTGCTAATGTGATTATTATAAGCATTTCCATCAGCAGTACCCCAACAATCGTCTACCGCAAAGAAGTATGCCGTTTTCGTTGTGGCAAAAATCCACCAACCCGATTCATATGTGTATTTTAAATAACCTATTATGGTCATTCCGTGGTCTACATAAGTTTCACTTCCATTTACGCCAATTACCATTGCCTTCCCGTTTCTTAACGACGACTTGGCATTTTCAAAACTGCTTGTTTGATTGATAGTTATTGAATAGCCGTATTTTGTTGCCGTATTTTGCGCAATATTTTTAACATATTTAAACATAAATCCGTTTAATGGATCGTAATCATAATTCAACGCATATGAGCGAATATCTAAATATAATTGAGGCATTGCTTCTATAACGTCAGTGTTAATTTCCCAATCAGAATATGTCCCATTCCCATAAGGATTAAATAATGGATCTGTCCTAACACGCGTACTATAATCCACAATATCCGCCGTTAAGTTTGGATAATACCCACGATTTCTCCAATCAAACATCATTGAATATGTAGCATTTAACACACAATTCCCCTCCGAAAACCACCCTGTGCCTGATACACGCCTATAAACACTCGTATTAAATTGTCGGTGGAAATTAAAATTCTGTAAAATGAACCAGTCACTATAATCACGTTCATAATCAGGATATCTTGATGAAACATACGCTTCAATCCCAAAAATTTCCCCGTCCCCCTCTTCGTTTTGACCAGCATAAACAGTTGCACCACTTAAATCCTCTTGCCTTTCAAGTGTATTATCATAACGTTGCAAACACATTGCTTGTTCGTCCCAAAACATAAAACCATCAAAGGAGCTATAATATAGGGGAGTTCCTTCTTTAAGCTCCGTTCTATCGCCTTGTGTTTCAAACTCATATAAAGTATTGTCTTTATCAACCAGGAGATAACCGTTATTCCCATCGAAATCCATATAAACAGCGTATTCCTGTTTATCCATTAAATAAACCTCTTTTCTATACTCTACAAAATTGGCTTTAAATTCCTTTTCTTCCGTTTCAGAAACACTTTCATTATACTTGTCTCTGACAACATAGAGATTGTCTTGTATAAAATCAGCTTTTGCATTACTCTTGTTTAAACTATATGTTAATAAATCCTCCTCTGCGGATACTTGTACCGCAAGAACTGGACTAACACACACTGTTGCTCCTAATATACATGCAATTAAAATCCCTAAACAATTTTTTTTTCATTTTTACCCTCCGTTTAAATTCATAAACTTTCCTTATGGCGTATATCGTGATAGCAGAAATGGAATTCTGTCGATACAGACATTTTAGATTCTCCTTTCGCTTTAAAATTTTTAATACTTAAAATAATACTTTCATCTGAAAACACTGATTCCTCTTGGTCAATTAAACTTGCCCCACAAGCATATACAAGACAAATATCATATTTCTCGGAAATATTTTTGTTAAGTTTGTCGAAAATATCTTTTCGATATGTTAATTTTCTCCAACAAGAAGATGAAATTTTTATTTGTTCTTCCGAAAAATCGTCTACCTTTGCCGTTGTATAAGCTTGCATCACAAGAAATCCATTTTCTCCATTGGTATATATTGCTTCGCCACAAACGATTTTGTTTACAAAAAACACACCGTCAAAACGTATTGTCGTAGCGTTAGAATAATCAAAAACGGTTTCTCCTATTTTTACAATTCGCACTTCTTCTTGCGCATTTGCCTTGTCTTTTTCTTTGCAAGAAGTGAATGTTGCACAATAAAAGAAAATAGCACATAAAACAATTGATGTTTTCAAGAAGATACTATTTTTAAAAAAAATTTTTATCATTTCAATCAACCCCAAAAGCAAAGTGCGCGTCATTCACAGCTATCCCAGATTGTTCACATCTTATAGAGCATTTATTCGGTCCCGTTCGCAACGAAAAAGTTACTCCATTAAGCGTTACCGACGTAGACCTTACCCCTATCCAAGGAATAGAAACCTCTATATCACTACAAGCACCATTATATTCAATAGTACCCTTTATTGTATGTCCATTTTTAGATTGGTGCGACCAAATAAAGTCATCTTCGTCATAGCTTGTCGGAAAATATCCCGCGCCACCATAATCTAATTGACCAACCGACACGTATTGACAAGGATATCCATACATAGAAACATAACTTAACCCGTCGTCTGCCCATCTCCAATATTCTATGGTTGCCATTTCCGAATAGGCTTTTGCCGTTGAATTATAAGACTTCGCGTTAATATATTTAATATCACAAATATTTTCTCCCGTATAATCGGGAAAACATATTTCCGTATGTGAAGTTGAATTTAGTAACTGGAAAGAATCATAACCAGTAGAAATTGCTAATCTGTCTGCCCCAGCCCCCGCTTGCCAAGTATATACTACCGCCATATTATAAGTAATATTATCATATGTAAGGGTAGGAGGATTAACAAACACTTCGGCTTTTGTGGATATACTTTTTACAGAAATCGCACAGCAACTTAAAGTTAAAGTACAAGCTACAAGTAAACTTTTGATTTTTTTCATTATTTTCTCCAATTTAATAATTTTTGTAAACAAAAAGAGGGCGCAATGTTCGTAAAAATCAATATCCAAACAGAAACATTGCAATCACCTCCCGCAAATAATATTTCAAAATGTTAAAAGCTTTCTATTTTAAAAATCAAACTAATCTATATAATTCTCCTTGTTCATTATTTCTTCTTTCGCTGTAAGTATATCACATTTAAAAACGACTGTCAATGCCTTTGGAAAAATTTTCCAAATTTTTTTTATCTCTCGTAGCTTTCTATCATATCCAAAAATTCCTCGAATCGGTATAAATCCTCTGCGGAATAATAGTCTATGTATATCCTGCCCTTTTTGTCGTTGCCGATAAGCGAAACTTTCGTCCGAAATACTCCCCGCATACGCTCGACAAACGCTTTCAGCTCTGCACTTTTCGCCGCGGACTTCGCTTCGTTTTCTTTTTGTAATACCTCGGGCGGAGTCAAGTACGCCTTTACCGTACGTTCCATTTCCCGCACGGTCAACTCCCGCCGTATCGCTTCTTCCGCAAACGCAAGCTGTTTTTCTTTCGGGACGCGCACCAGCGTGCGCGCATGCCCCGCCGACAGTTTCCCGCTCTCTACCAATCCCACCACGGACGGCTCCAAGGTCAAAAGCCGAAGCGTATTCGCCACGGCGGGGCGGGATTTCCCGATAAGCGCGGCAACGTCGTCCTGCGTTAAAGAGAATTCGGAAACAAGCCGTTTCATAAGATATGCCTCGTCCATTGCGCCTAAATTTTCCGTTTTCAAGCGTTCGATAAGGGAGAATATCTCAGCGTTTTTCTCGGTCAGGCGGTAAATTTTGACTTCTAATTCTCTTATCCCCGCCAGCTTCACGGCAAAGAGGTCCATATCGCCCGCGAGCAAGCGAAACCGCCCGTCTTCCCGTTCGTTGACGGCGAGCGCGGGCGCGCCGTTTAACATAAAATACGCCGCGCGGGTTTTGAGTTCCTTTTTGTCGAAGCTTGTAATATCCGTATCGCTGTTTATCATGGACACGGGGATTTTTTTCGTTTCGTAATCCACGTTAAACGATTTGCGTTTTTCCGCTCGTTTCATAGTCCGCTCCTTTACAACAAACGGGACGATTACTCCGTCCCGTTCGTCTTTCGTTTACTCTTCTTTGTTTTCCGTTTCCGTCGGTGTTTCTGTTGCCTCTTCCACCACGTGTTCCTTGCTCGGCGTCGTCATGTTTACGAACGGATTGTTTTGGTGTTCGCCCTCGCGTTCTTCCATAAACGCAATGACTTCCTTATAATCCGCGCCCTTCATCAGCATCGCCACTTCTTCCGTGTATATGGTTTCTTTCTCCACGAGCACGCGCGACATATTATCCATAATCGAACGATTCTCTTTCAAAAGCTTCGTCGCGCGCTTGTGCGCTTCCGATATCAGCCGTCTGATTTCGTCGTCGATTGCCGCCGCCGTTACCTGCGAATACCCGCCGCGGCTTTGATTTCCGTATTCCATACCCATAAATACGGGCTGGTCGGAATCGTACGCTACAAGTCCAAGCTTGTCGCTCATACCCCACTGCGTTACCATTCTTCTCGCAATATTCGATACGTGCTGTAAATCCGCGCTCGCGCCCGTCGTAATATCTTGAATAACCAACTCTTCCGCAACGCGCCCGCCAAGCGACATACAAATATTGTCGATAAGCTTATTATACGAAACGTCGTTATCGTCCGTTTCAGGGCGAGTCATCGTGTACCCCGCCGCTCTGCCTCTGGGAATAATCGAAACCTCGTGCACGGGGTCGCAATGCTTGCAAAGACAAGCCAAAACCGCATGCCCCGATTCGTGATACGCCGTACAGCGTTTGTCCGATTCCGTCACGACGCGGCTCTTTTTCTGCGGGCCCATCAAGACTTTATTGATCCCGTCGTAAAGTTCAAGATTTCCAATCGTCTTTTTCCCTGCACGAGCCGCCAAAATCGCCGCTTCGTTCAAAAGATTCGCAAGCTCCGCGCCCGAGAATCCTGCCGTGATTCGCGCCACCGTCTTGAAATTGACGTCGGGCGACATCGGCTTGTTTCTCGCGTGTACTTTCAGAATCTGCTCACGCCCCTTTACGTCGGGCAGATTTACGTTGATTCTTCTGTCAAACCGTCCCGGACGAAGCAACGCGGGGTCAAGAATGTCCTCGCGGTTGGTCGCCGCCATAACGATAATCCCCTCGTTCGCTTCGAAACCGTCCATCTGTACGAGGATTTGGTTTAAGGTCTGCTCGCGCTCGTCATGACCGCCGCCAAGACCCGCACCGCGCCGTCTGCCTACCGCGTCGATTTCGTCAATGAAGATAATACAGGGCTGATTTTTCTTTGCCATATCGAACAGGTCGCGCACGCGCTTTGCGCCCACGCCGACGTACATTTCCACGAAGTCGGAACCCGACACCGAGAAGAACGGCACGCCCGCTTCGCCCGCTACCGCTTTCGCAAACAGCGTTTTACCCGTGCCCGGAGGGCCTACGAGCAATACGCCCGAGGGAATACGCGCACCCAGCGCCGCAAATTTTTTCGGACTTTTCAAGAACTCTACGACTTCCGCAAGCTCTTCCTTTTCTTCTTCCGCGCCCGCTACGTCGGAGAAACGGACTTTGAGGTTGTTTTGTACGTGCGCTTTCTGCTTATTGATGCTCATGGAAGCGTTGCCGCCGCCCGCCGCACTGCGCATGATAAGCCAGAACATAACGGACACGAGCACGACGCCCAAAATCGGCATAAGGCTCGACCAAACACTGCCTGCGTTGGGGTCGGCGAATTCGATACTTACGTCCACCAAAGCGGGTTTATCGCCGTTTTGCAAAACGTAAGCGAGATAGTCCGCCATGGAATACATTTCAGGGCCGAACGCGGTGTATTTTTCAAGGACCTGCCCTTCGGCGTTTAAAATATAACCCGTCCAGGTATAACCGTCGAGATACAGCTCGGTAATTTTTTGACCTTTATCGTTGCCGATAAAAAGCAACTCTTCAAAGCGGGTAAACGATACCTGCGTCGCCGCGCCGAGCACTTCGCTAATGAGCACTCCCAGGAGCGCGACAAGCACAACGCCCGCAACGATCCATATAATTGTTTTTGATTTTTTATTCAAAGTCTTAATCTCCTTTTGTTTGCGACTTTTGTGTTTCCGATAACAGATAGTGTGCGTAAAAAAGGGATACGCAATACCTATTTATACCCTGGTAAGCAGGGAAATAAACGAAGCAGAACGGGAAATCTCCGTTTTTACTTGGCACTCTGCATTTATTTTACCATATCGAGAAATCTTTTTCAAGCGTTTCCAAAGGAAAATTAAAACATTTAACAAACGTTCACGAATTTAACACAAAGAAAAAACGCGAAATCGTCGAAAATCCGCGTTTTTAGTATGGTTATCCCTTTTTAATAATCTCTCCACACTCGGCTCTTGTCAGTAATCACTTAATCTCCAAAAACAAAAGCACCCCGTTAGGGCGTTTTCCTTTTTGGAGCAGGTGACGACGAGCTGCCCGTTAAAAAAAGCGTTGCTAACGCTTTTTAGGGGCGAGATGAGCGAGCGACGATAGGTAGGAGCGAGCGTGCCCGAGCGCAAAGAACAGCTTTGCGCGAGAAAGTCGAACCTTTTCGACGGCGTTAGCCGTTCCAAAAACAAAGAGCACCCACAAGGGGTGCTCTTTGTTTTTGGGAAGTGTCACCACATCTGCTTTTTTACGATTTAATTATGTGTACCCGAACCGTCCACTTACAAAAACGACACGAAATTGAATCCTTATGAGCCTAGCGATTATTTCATATGTATTCATTTTACTATTTCTTTAATTTTAAAATATATGTTTTTCATTTCCGATTTTTACAATGTCCCCATCAGTTCTTTTAATAGCAATCCCACATTGGTACCCAATTCATTTTTTAACGCTGTAACATCTTCACAAAAATGTTTTTCATTCTCTATAGCGCATTCTACTTTATCTAATAATTTTTCAAAATCTAAATTTTCCTTATTGTATCCTCCCATCAATTCTGACAATTTTTTCTCTAAAAAACGTTTGCGAGCGCGCGGTGGTTCTTTTGGATTTTTCAATAACTTTCCTTTATCTAGTGCTAATATTTCATCATAATGTAAAAGCAACCATAATTCAAAACATGGATTAGAAACATAAAAAGAATAGCCTTTTTTTGCACACACATCTAAAACATAATCATATTGTTCCGATTTAAAGCTCTGCTTATCCCTATCTACAATTAAGCAAACTCTATCATATTTAGAATCATATGTTACATTTTGCCTTTGCAAATAATTATTGACCGCCTCGACCGAATTTTCAATTCCCATATCTTTTACTAAAAAATCAGAAACAACTTGTGCGGATTTTTTAATATCTAAAATTTTAGAATCCTCCGAAGCAAACAATCTCAACAATTTTTCTTTTAAATTCTCTCTATTGTAAATTGCTTTATTCGAAACATACTCCCTTTCAAAAAGCCAATCAATTACATAATTCACAAAGCTTTTAGCTGTTAAATCATTCAATGGATTATTTTCCAAATATGGAATTAAGATTTCTAATATCTTTTTAGGGTTACTAAAGTGCGTTTCGTCATAGCTTCTTAATATAGGAATGATTTCAATTAAAGAATTTATCTTTAACTCTTCCTTATATGAAATTATCCCTTGAAAATAAGAAACTTCTGTTTTTACCCCCTCATATATTAAATAAAATTTTTTGACAATTTCTCTTTCCCGTTCCACTCTTTCGCCAAAGGGCTTGGATATTCTCATGGCTTATTCCCCCTTCATAGGAAAAATTGAACTAAACACGGGAACCCCCCCATATCTTCCTTCTAAATACGCCTTATCTATTTTCTTATCGAAACGCTCATTATAAGCTTCAAGTGAATATAAAGAAGAATGCCCTTGTTTATCTTTGTCAATAAACCATATTTCATCTCGACGCAATAAATCAAAATCTAGCAAATGAGACTCATGCGTCGTAACAATTAATTGACGGGGGCTTCTTTGCGTAAGTTTAAAGTAAGTTTCTATTAATTTATATGTTAATTGAGGATGCAAACATCGATCAATCTCGTCTATTATATAAGTTTTTCCATCATTTCCAACTAGCAAAACCTCGATTAAATCTAATAACCGCCTTGTTCCATCAGATTCTTCTGATAAAGAAAATAAAGATTCGCTATTAAAATGCTCAAATTCGATAGTTTTTATTTGCACTTCATCATCTTTATTGACATTAAAAACAAAAAACTCTTTACGGCCTCTAAATAGTACCCCTATATGCCCTTCAGCTTTTTGTTCTTTTAATTTCTTACTCTCTTTCTCCAAATCGGATACAATATCTTCCAAAACAGCTTTAGGAATTCTTTTTGCTATAGTTTCGATATTCGCTTCCACCATCTTGAATTTAGAAATTCCTGTTCCAAATGCTGAAATAATATCACATATCTCATCCGCATTCTTCTCAACCATAAAATAGGAATAATTAGAAACTGGTTTATCAGGATAATTAACATCTAATTGGTTTTTAAACCAATTATAAATGATTTTATATAATTCCAATTCTTGATATTTTTCATATAAATCGGATTTATTTTCATTCATAATAGTCAAAAACAATTTTGAATTCTCGGAAGCTACATCTTGCGCATATATATTCAATCTATCATAGAGCTCCTCGCTTATATTTTGACTTATTTGATAAACACCTTTTACCGTATCTCGAGTAAAAATTTCCTTATCCATACCTGTCTCTGAAAGTTCTATTAACCATTCAGAAACTATACTTCCTTTATACAAAATTATCTCAAACCCATATGCATAATATTTGTCTTTTATCTTTATTTCAAATTCAAAATAGCTAATTTTATCTTTGTTCGCTTGTTTAGTTTTATGATATTTATTACTATATCCATTGGGTAATTTTTCCACTATCGTGCTTTTTGCAAAATCAATAGCTGTAATCAAATTTGATTTACCTGCTGCATTTGCTCCATATATTGCCGCAAATTTCAATAACTTAAGGGATTTATCATCATAAACATGTTCTACTTTACTTCGAACTTTTCCACTAATCATAGAAAATTCCTGCATTTCATCAAAAGATAAAAAATTTGAAACATTAAATCTAATAAGCATATTTTTTTCTCCTTTTTAATATTATAAGTGATTTTTTCACTTTTGTCAATAATATACCCATAAAAACATAAAAATATTCTCACTTATAGGTGATTTTTTCACTTTTGCAAAGAGTTGAAATTGATTAA
>JAZNDR010000048.1:0-8279 GCA_045588185.1 Candidatus Scatosoma sp.
TATCGTGAAATTCACGTGCATTGCGAAAAGGGCGATATTTACGGCAATATGTCGGAAAACAAGCTTACCTGTTCGTTGTTTGGTACTTGCAAGGAAACGGCGCAGGTTAAGGTGATTAACTTGGCGGAAGAAAACGACGAATTTGCGGGGCATGGCGGTGGCGATCCGTTGCTTGTAAAGGACGTAATTGCGGATATGCGTGGGGAAAGTTCGGAAGGTTTGACCTTGATTGAGCATTCAATGCGTAGCCATTTTGTTGGCTTTGCGGCGGAAAAATCTCGTCTTATGGACGGCACGCCGATAAAAGTAAATAGATAACAGGTGGAAATTATGAAATATTTTGTATGGACGGAAAAAGGCAATACGCGCGTGTTGGCGGATGAGAAAATTACTGAACTTGAAAAGCGTGATTGTAAAATCATAATCGAAGCGGCAAGGGGGGAATGTGAATGTGCGCAAATTCTCATTTCCGCGTTTGATAAAATTGACGCGTATGATTTAGAACTTTCACATATCAACACGGGAAAAACAGGCTACTGGATTTCTAAAAACGACTGGAAAGTATATAACGAAAAATATATGCAGGTTGACGCGCATTGCGAAGCGGACCAACATTTTCCTACGGGCTTGTATCCCGATGCTTTGTTGCCGTTTGAAGTTGCTAAACAATACGGCGAAAACGTAGTAGAAGCAGGTTTCCATCAAGGCATTTGGCTGTCGGTGAAAATTCCTGATAATCAACCTGCAGGTACGTATAACGGGAACTTTAAGTTGACGATTGATGGGAAAGAGCATAATATTCCCGTAAGCGTTACCGTTTGGGATTTCAACGTACCCAAAGAAGTGCATTTGCAAACGGATTTTGGCGTAGAACCCAACCAAATTAAACTGGGCGAAAACGATTATTTCCCCGATATGGTGCGCCAATACACCGAACGTTTGATGCAATTTAGATTGGCACCCAGCTTGCTTGCGTGTCGTATGAATCAATGGCATTGCGGCGAAGAATTTGCAAATCAAGTACGCTATTTTTTCCAAGAAGGCAAGCCGTACTTATCTACGATTATGTTGCCCGTGGAAGCTCATCCTGATACAGGGTTGAACGAAAAGCGTTTCAAAGAGTTTGCTTGGGGATTGATGCAAGCGGCGGTGGAAGATAATATCAACTATTTGGAAAGAGCAGCCGTATTTTGCAGTTTTATCGACGAACCGCAGCTTAATGGCACTTGGGATGAAGCCAACACTACGAGTCGTAATTTTGAGATTTTTAAGGGTAAAATTGCCGATGAATTTTACGAAGCTGGTGAAAAGACGGCGTTTAGAAAAGCTATTTGCGATGCAATGCGTAAAGTGAAAAATTACGTCACCATACACATTGACGAACGCATTACCGAAGTGAAAAATTATTGTGCGGAAATTGCAAATATGCGCACGAAAGAACAGCGCGCGCAATATAAGGATATGGATAGCGTATGGTGGTATACTTGCGGTACAGGAGATAAACCTTCATGGGTAATTAATCATAATCTTATGGGTGTACGTTTAATGCCGTGGATGTCTTACGATTATAACATTAAAGGTATGTTGTATTGGGAGAGCTGTATTATGTGCGAGTGGAAGTTTAATATGGAATCGCATTTAAACCACGAAACGTTGATTGATTGCTACAAAGTATCAAGGCGTAGTAGTTGTAGTGGGGACGGATATTTATTCTATCCTGGCAAACCATACGGTATCTACGGGCCGGTGGAAAGTATTCGTTTGCATGTGCTTCGCGATGGTATGGAAGATTATGAATATTTGTATTTGTACGGACAATTATGCGAAAAAGCAGGATTAGACGTGCATAAAGAAATTCGCGAGCTTTGTGATAAGCTGTATGAAGATATTACAATAAAGGCAGATTGTAAAACGTTTGATATTGTACGTCGTAGTTTGGCGGAAAAAATAGTTGAGCTAAAAAAACAGTTGGAAAGCAAAATAGAATAAAACAGAAATGAAAAATAAAAAAGAAGCAAAAACATTTAACAAGACCACCTTATTGGTTGCATTATGTTGGATGGTTTATACATGCTCATATTTGGGGAAATTGGGCTATAATGCCAACATTACGCAAATAGAAGAAGTATACTCTATTTCACATTCTACGGCTGGTATGGTTAGTACATTTTTCTTTTTTGCTTATGGCATAGGACAAATTGTTAACGGTATATTCTGTAAGAAGTATAATATTCGTTTTGTCATTTTTGCTAGTTTGCTCGTGTCGGGCTTGATGAACTTTTTGGTCGGCGTTTCAAATAATTTTATTTTAGTAAAATATTTTTGGTTAATCAATGGGGCTTCATTATCTGTTCTTTGGCCGTCGCTCATTCGATTGTTATCGGAAACTTTGGAGGAAACAAATATTGGACGGGCGGTAGTTGTAATGGGGACAACTGTTGCAACAGGGACATTATTTGTATATGGATTAAGTGCTTTGTTTGTTGCGCTTGGTTCTTATAACGTTATGTTTTTCCTTGCGGGGATTTTGCTACCCGTAATTGCGGTTTTATGGATTTTTGCTTATCCAAAATTGGTTAAAAAAAGGGAGAAAACAGGAAAACAAGAAATCCAGGTACAAACGGGGTTAAATAGTAAAAAACAACTCGGTTGGTTATGGTTTCCAATCGGCATTCTTGCTATTTTTGCGGTTTTTGACAATCTTGTAAAAGATGGTTTAACGACATGGGTTCCGATGATTTTAAAAGAAAGTTATGGGTTGCCTGATTATATCAGTATTTTATTAACAATGCTTTTGCCAATCTTAGCGATATTCGGTACTAGTGTTGCGGTAATTCTGCAAAAGAAAATAAAAGATTTTGTTTTACTGTCAGCAGTGTTATTTCTTGTATCCGCAATGCTAATTGGTTTGGTGATATTATGTTTGCCTACCGGGTTGGTTTTTGTCAGTTTGGGAAGTTTTGGTATAATATCTTGTTTGATGGCAGGGGTAAATAATATTATTACAAGTATGGCTCCTTTATATTGGAAAGATAAGATAAATTCAGGGTTGTTGGCAGGTGTGTTAAATGGATTCTGCTATTTAGGGAGTACCCTCAGCTCTTATGGATTAGGTATAGTTGCTGATGCTAGAGGTTGGAATGCTGTATTTTGGGTATTATTTATTTTGTGTATCATAGCAATTATTTTGTCTATTATTTATTTGCTCGTAGTCACCCAAAGGGAAAGACAAGAACGAATGAGATGAAAACTGTTCGAGATACGGAATGATTTAGGACCGAGTAAGAAGCTAAGCCCGATATATACAGTGGTTTCTATGATATTTTTATTTGATAGTATTAATTGAATCTTTCCTAAACTGCTTGATATATTTTGAATAGTTTAAAATAAAAAATTGGTTGGAGATTTCTATGATGAAAGAAAGACAAACGGAATATATCTTACGTTACTACTTGCCCACTCCTCCGCATTTTGATGAAGAATACACCAAAAAGAGATTTGAACAATTACTTGTATTTTGCGAAGAAACGGGCGTAAAATCTGTAATGTTATACGTTGCGTTAGATCCGAATTTTTATTATATGCCCGATACTTTGGAATATACGGAGCAAACGCGAGATGTTTTAATTCCGTATATTCAAAAGTTAAAAGAAGCGGGTATATCCTATCAAATCAATTATCAAAATTTAATAGGCTCAGTTTCGGGTGGTGCGGATTTTTCTCAAAAGCTTGGTTATGAGCCGATTGTCGATTATAAGGGCTTTCCAGCGGGCGGTATCGCTTGTCCGTACGGGACACGTTTCCGCGAAATTGCAGGCGAAAAATTGAAAATTTGGGCGGAAACCAAACCCGATGTATTTTGGATGGACGACGATTTGCGTATGTATAATCACGCATCTAGCACGTTTGCGGTCAAAGCAGGGGCGTCTGGTAGCTATGTGGATTATTTCTGTTTTTGCGATGAGCATATTAGACGGTTTAATGCAAAGATGGGTACGAATTACACTCGCGAAGAGATTGTATCGGGAATTTTACAGGAAGGCGAGCCTACGCAAATGCGCCGTGATTATTTAGCGTTTATGAACGAAAGCACGGTGGATATGGCAAAGTGGATTGAACGAACTATTCACTCGGTAGATAAAAACATTCGCATTGCTCAAATGACAAGCGGTCCTGACGCACATTCGGCAGAGTGGAGAAGCTGGAAGGATTTTTACAACGCATTGTGTGGTGAACACGATGCGATTGTTCGTCCGACATTTGGTCCGTATAGAGAGAATAATCCGTGTGATTTTATTCATTGTTATCGCTCGTTGGCGCATTCAATATGCGTTATGCAAGAAAACTGTCAAAAACACATTGAGTTTTGTCCTGAGGTGGAAAACACACGTTTTACCGTTTGGGCGAAATCGGCGCGGGCAACAACTTTACAGCTAGCACTTTCTGCGTTTATGGGTTGCAACAACATCACGCTGTCCTTGTACGATTTAGATGGCTGTGCCTTATTGGATGAACCATCCTATAAGGCAATGTTGAAAAAAGAAAAATCGTATTTGGACACCTTGTCGGCTTTGTCGTTAAACGAAGCGCAAAGCCTGGGCGTTATTATTCCATCGGCGGAAGACGCTGGGCTTCGCTATCATTTGCAAAAGGGTGAAACATATAGTCAAATGAGTGGCGGTTTGCGTTATATTGAAAATTATTTTCTGCAAGCAGGTATTCCCTGTCAGTATAAAGCGATAAAGCATTTAGACGGCAAGGGCGTAACGGCACTCGATGGCTATACGGCAAATATTTTGTCGGACGAAGAACTGAAAATCGTGCTTTCAGGCAACGTGTTCTTGGAAGGAAAAGCGGCGGAAATTTTGCTTGCGCGCGGCTTTGGCGATGTAATCGGTGTGAAGCAATTGCAAAGGCCGACGATGCAAACGAACGTGGAAATGATTTATTCGTTTGCAAGAGAGGACTGTACGCATATCCGTGTGCCTTCCCGTATCCCGTATCGTAACTGGTATATGGCCACGTTGGATGATAAAGCAAAGGTACATTCAGCGTTCAATACGCCTATGGGTGGGGCATTCCCAGCTTTGTCAGTATATGAAAATAAACTTGGCGGTAAGGTTGCAACTTATTTTGCTACAGGTAATTTGGGCGATGCGTTCTTCACACATCATCGCATTGCGCTATTGAAAAACGTGCTTGGCGAGTTAGACGAAAGTTTGGATAGATTAGATTGTCATTCTTTTGCTATGCTGTGTACTAAAAAGGTGAAAAACGCCAAGAAGTATCATTTTATCGCTAATTTAGCCACGGATAAACTGGAAACTGTTTGCCTTAATGGGAACAATGTTTCGGTTAATTTGGAAGTATACGAAACGGCAGTATTTGAAGAAAATAATCAAATTTTAAGGAGAGTAAAATGAAGATAGTATTTTTCGGCGACTCCATTACGGATATGGGGAGAGATCGAAATAGGGAGCATGAAGCGTTTGGATATGGTGTTGGTTATGTAAATGCCGTGGCTAGCGAATTAATGTCGAATAATCCAGAAAAGTACGAGTTAATCAATAAGGGGATTAGCGGAAATAGAATTGTAGATTTATATGCAAGAATTAAAGCGGACGTATGGAATCATAATCCCGACGTTTTGAGTATACTCATCGGGGTTAATGATATATGGCACGAAATTTATGGTAACAACGGAGTTGATTTGGCGCGTTTTGAAAAGATGTACCGTATTTTATTAGAAGATACGAAAGTGCGCTTCCCTAATATTCAATTTATTCTTTGTGAGCCGTTCGTTTTAAAGGGTAGTGCGACCGAAGAAAAATATGAAGAATTTTGCGAAGTGAAGAAATATGCTACGGTTGTGAAGAAGCTCGCCGAAGAATTTAATTGTGGCTTCGTTGCATTACAAAATAAATTTGAGGAAGCAGCGGCAAAGACGAAGGCAGAATATTATTTGTACGATGGAGTACATCCCGACGTCGCTGGCGGAAAATTGATTGCAGATGCATGGTTGAAAGTATTTGACGCAATGACAAAATAGGTATATAAATGGAGATAGCAACTTATATTTTATGCATAAGACGCTGTTGATCATGTTTTCAAGTTCATCGATGTTTTTCTTGTTGACGTATTTTGTGCAGCTGCCTATTTTGAATATTATTTTTATCGTAATTGCAATTATGTCGGCGTCTGGTGCTTCGACAATGCTATACAGTAGGTATTGTCCTAGCTTGCGTGATACGGGTAGAGTATCGTCTGTAACGGGCTTTTTGGATTTTACAAGCTATATGTCGGCGGTAATTGGCAACACGTTTTTTGCAAGCTTAGCTTCTTTCTTGGGGTGGAGCAATTTGGTTTTGATTTGGTGTGCATTGATGGTGGTAGGGGTTATTATTGCGTTGCCGTATCGCTTTCAAAAAACAAAGAAACCTCCGGAAACGAAAGCGGATAACAAAGATTGATGAATTAGATACCACATAGGAGTATATAACCATGAGATTTACATACGATCACGATTTACATATACATTCTGGGCTTTCCCTTTGTTCTAACGATCCCGAGCAGAACAAGGAATTAATGCTACAATATGCGGAAGAAAATCATTTGAAAACTATTTGTGTGACCGACCATTTTTGGGATGAAAAAGTGGATGTTGAGCGTTTTCAATTTTATCGCGATCAAAACTATGCGTATATTTCGCAAATCAACCCGTTGCCGCAATCGAAAAACGTTCGTTTTTTGTTCGGTTGTGAAACGGATTTAAGCAAGGATATGCAGCTGGGGCTTTCGAAAGAAAGATACGATCTGTTTGATTTTATTGTTATCCCCACCACGCATTTGCATTGTGCGCCTTTTACAATTTCTAGGGAAGATAGTGAAAGTACGGAACGTAGAGCACAGCTTTGGGCGGAACGTTTTGATGCGGTGCTGAATATGGATTTGCCTTTCCATAAAACGGGTATAGCGCATTTGACATGCGGCTTGATGGCAAAGCCCAACGAGCTTTTGGCTACTTTACAAAAAATTTCTTTGATGGAAGCGGAACGATTGTTCAAAAAAGCGGCGAGCGTTGGTGTTGGCATTGAAATCAATTTAGAGGATGCGATGCATTTTGAAGGGGAAACGAAAGATATTTGTTTGAAGCTGTATCAAATTGCCAAGGATTGTAAATGCAAGTTTTATTTTGGCAGCGATGCGCATCATCCCAAGAGCTTTGAAAAATGTCGTGGCTATTTTGAACAGGCAATTGATTTATTGCAATTGAAGGAAAATGACAAATTTATCATTGAAAACAATTGAAGTCTAAATTATGTGGAATAACAAAAAGAAAGCCGTCACGTTCAGCATTGATGACGGCGGAATGGGCGATAAGCGAATTATAGAGATATTTGATAAGTACGGAATTAAGGGGACGTTTAACCTTAATTCTGGTCTTTTAGGCAAGCCTATTATAATCAAAGACGATAAGGGCAACGTCGTGGAGGTGCTTGAAAAGGTTGAAAAAGACGAAGTGCGCCACGTTTATCAAAAACATGAGATTGCCGCGCATACCGTTACGCACCCCAATTTAACTGCTTTATCCAAAGACGAGATTATTAAAGAAGTAGAAGAGGATAGAAAGGTCTTAGAAAGCTTGGTTGGATACGATATCGTGGGGATGGCATACCCTTGTGGTGGGGTGAATAACGATGCACGGGTGGCGAGTATTATCAAGGAAAATACGCCTATTCGTTATGCTCGTACAATCACTTCAACATATAATTTTGCTTTACAGAAAAATTTGATGCAATTTAATCCAACGATCTGGTGGAAAGATAAAGAATTGTTTTCTATCATAGAACAATTTATTCAATCGAAAACGGATGAGCCACAGCTATTATACATATGGGGACATGCCTTTGAACTGGATAGAGGTGCGGATATAACGTACGAAACTTTAGAAGAGATTTGTAAACGCTTGTCTAATTGTATAGATGCATATTTTGGTACAAACAAACAGGTATTTCAAATATAAACCTAAAAATGAAGTTAAATATGAAGATTAAGAATAATACCATAGATGGAGTATAATAATGAAAAAAATATTAGGACTTATTTTATGTTTAATTATGATACTATCCGCTGTTGGTTGTATGAATAGCAATACCAGTATGTTACCAATAATTCCTAATAGTTCTAATGCAACCGCAGATACGGATGAGGATTTAAAAGAGGATTCATCTGGTAGCAGTACGGAAACAGAAGATAATAAATCTTCGGATAATGATGGG
>JAZNDR010000049.1:0-3584 GCA_045588185.1 Candidatus Scatosoma sp.
AATTTATACGGCAACTGCGCCTACGATGGGCGACGAATTTGTCGTAACGGCAGGCACGACCTTTAAGGTTGGTGGTGATGATTCCAACGTATATGAACTTACGAATGATATTTGCTTACAATTCAACGGTACGGCTTGGGCTGAACCTGTAAAAATATCCTATTCTGTATATGAGAATATGGACCCCGAAATTATTCATACTTATACAACCACGCAAAATGTGGACGGTAGCTTTACTTATACGTTGCCTGAATATGAAAGAGAAGGTAAGGTGCTTCTTGGCTACGTTATGAATTTGACGGTTGATGAAGTTTTGACGCAAACATTCCTTCCTTCGGGCGAATATACGACAACGGCAACGGGTTGTATCTTTATCGCGCTTTGGGGCGAGTTTAATACGATTGACGGTGCGTCTATCCGTATTTCAAGCGCAGAAACGAGTGGTATCCGTTGGACGACTAATATTGATGAAGAAGGTTTTAATAATATTGCGTACTGGGCAACTACTTTTAAATTCGGTACGGAACTTTCAGCAGATGGATTTGCTGAAAACTTTGATATCGTAGCAAATATTTGGAAGATAGAAAATAGCCAATATACGGGTGTTTTAATTGATATAAACTCTGAATATTATTCACAAGAATTTACTGGACGTGGCTACGTGGATATTACTTATCACAACGGAGTTACCAAGAGAATTTACGCAATTGCAAATGACACGACTAGATCAATTAAGCAAGTAGCAGAAAGGGCTATTGCTTCGGGTGATTATTCGGGTACGCAACTTTCTATTCTTCAACAAATTGCAGGCGTTTAACAACGAGGTGTAAAATGAAAGATAAAAAACCTTATGAAACGCTTGACGTTAAAGTGATAGAGTTTAACGATGCAAATGACGTTATAACGTCATCTATCGTAGATAACGACGGCGATTTTAGAGATTGGGACGAAGGTGGAGACGCATGGTAAGGAGGTGCAAAATGAAAAAGAGAAAGTTAAGTAAAGTACTTGCTGTTGCGATTGCTACTGTTTTCGTTGCACCTAGCGTAACGTCTATTGGTAAGAAAATAGCAAAGGCAGAAGCCAAAAATTACGTAATTAGAGATTATTCGCAATATCAAGACTCTGCAAATTTTATGGTCGGTGGTTTTTATGCGCCTGACTTGACGAATGAAAGCGAAGTCGCGCTGATGCAGGAAGCTGGTTTGGACTTTATTGCTTTGAACGGGAATAACTATACGTCCAACGTAGCAAATCTGGGGACGATTTTTGATAACTTTGATCAAAACGGTTTCAAAATCCTTTTGAACGCGTTCCAATGCTCTAACTTATCCGCAACGGGATATAAAGTGGACGCAAACGGTAGTTACGTGGGTATCGACGAAGAGGGTACGTACATTACGCATACGGGCTGGAATCGCGATTGCGTTATCGGTACGGATATGTGGGATGAGCCTGGTACGACAGCCGACCTCGACACGATCGCAAAATACAAGGACGCGTTTGAAACAGCGTTCCCTGGTAAAACCTTTTTCGTAAACTTTGCTTCGCACGATATTTATGGAACGGGTAAGTTTGACCAACGATATATCGACTTGATGGAATATTATGCGGAAAACGTTTTGAAGTACGTACAAGGGGAAAGAGTGATTTCCAACGACCCGTATCCCTTCTGCAAACCGTATAATTCTAACGACTATTATATTCGTGAAAATTATCTTGCCGATTTGGCAACGGCGGCAATCTTTGCGAAAAATTATGACGCAAGCTTGAACTATTACGTGCAGACGATGGACTGCGGGCAAGAAAATCAGCCCTACCACAGCTCTCGTAATATAGCAGGGCAGGCTGATATAGATATGGAATACAGCATCGCTATGGCATTTGGGACAAAATCCATCATCAATTTCTGCTATGAAACGCCCGTAATGCCCGAAGGGGAAGCGTTCTTATCCGAAGGAATGGTAACGGCAGACGGTACGCCTACCGATACTTATTATTGGGTGCAGAATAGAATTGCGAAGCTTGATTCCATGGACGAAGCGTATATGAACTTCGATTGGAACGGCGTGATTATTTCCAAGGGTACGTCCTACGATAGATTCTCTACCGCAAACAATAAATATAACAATACGGCGGTGGATTGCTATGGTCAAATCACAAACAGCTTTTTCTCTAACGAAATTGCTTATGCAAACAGCTATTCCGCTACGCAAAGGGCAAGCTTGACGAATAACAATTTGGCGTCCGTAACGTCCACGGAAACGACGTTTGTCGGTTGTTTTGAAGACGATATGGGCTATAATGGTTATTATCTTGCCAACGCCAACGATACGACGAGAAGTACCGCTTCTACCGTTACGATGACCTTTGACGGCGATACGGATAAAGTGCGTATTTATCGCGGTAATGGTTATACAGATCAAACGCTTAGCGGAAATGCCTTGACGCTTTCTATGTCTTCGGGCGAAGGCGTATTTGTTGTGCCTTATAAAACGGAAAACGGATATGCTGTAAATTTGAACGTAAAAGGCGAAACGGAAACTACGTTTGTAGTGGGAAACGGTAGTTTTATACTTCCCGAAAGAACGGTTGAGGGCGAAATTTTCGTAGGATGGGAATACAACGGCAAGGCTTATCCCGCAGGATATAGCATTGATAACGTTGCATCAGAAATAACGCTTACGGCTATCACGCTTGATATGGATATGCGTAAGGGAGCATCGGTGCGTATTATGAGCGACTATGAAAATTCTATCCGTTGGATAGCAGACGTTGACAAAAATTCGTTGACGGCGTTAGAAAACATAGTAGGCGAAAGCAACGTGAGTTATGGTATTACGGTAAAATCGCCAGCAATAGTAGGTTCGTTGACAATAAGTATTCCAAAAGATAAATTCGGTAACAACGGCAATGCTTGGACGCTTGCAGGCGTTATGACAAAACTTCCTGACGAACAACTTAACACGCTATTTGAGGGAAGAGCGTTTGTAAAGGTAACCTTTGCAGACGGTACGCAAAAGAAGATTTTTGCAAGTGGTAACGATAACGTGCGTTCTATCGCACAAGTAGCGTATATGGCTTACAACGATAAAGATTACGGCTATACCCAAGAACAATTAGAAAGGTTGCTCGTTTTGTCTTTACCTTACACTGAAACGGGAGACAATAATGGTTCTCTAAACGATTGGATTGCAGGTATGGATAAAGATAATACTGGCTCGCTTGAAGATTGGCTTTTGAATGCTGGTTAATAACAAAAAAGGGGATAAATATTTCCCCTTTTTGAAATATTTTTAAATATGAACTCTATTTAAAAAGGAGTAAAATGATGAGTAAACTTGTAAGAAAAACAACCCTTTATTTGTTATCCGCAGTATTTATGCTGTGTATGGTATTGGGTGGTGTATATGCTAAGCCGTTTTTTGCGTCAGCAGACAGTACGGCGCTCGAAAGTGAATTTACGAATAACGGCCAGTTTAGTCTTAGTGATTACAATGGCGTTGCATATTCCTTTGTGGACGGCGCAGCGGAAGGTTTGCCTGCAGGCTCTGAAGGTTCGGTATTGAAAATTGCAGACAACG
>JAZNDR010000050.1:0-41142 GCA_045588185.1 Candidatus Scatosoma sp.
TGGTGCGGACGAAGGGACTTGAACCCATACGGAGTTACCCACAGGAACCTGAAACCTGCGCGTCTGCCAATTTCGCCACGTCCGCTTTTTATTCGAATTCGGTTAGATATTCGCTATCTCCGTTTTCGTTAATTTTCCGTCCTTACTTTCTAAAAGCCACGCCTTTCCACCACTCGTTACACTTCCGACGATTTCACCGTCTTCTATAATGAGCGCGACATTGTCTTCTATCCCGTAAGCACGTGCATAATTATAACATACAATTTTGTCAAAGTCAAGCATTCTTGCGCCGTAATGGGGAGAAATTACGCCTTTTTTCCAATTTAAACCCGAAAACATCGCGTACTTTTCTTCGCCCTCGCCGTTTACCAAAGCCGAGTCGGTATAGATATCCGAAAACCAACAAATCGCCCCTGCCGATAACCCCGCAAGCACCACACCGCGCTCGTAAGCGTCCTCTATCAAGGGCAAAAGTCCCGTCTTTTTCCAGTGTTCCATCATAAAAACAGTATCCCCGCCGCCCACGTAAATCATATCCGCTTTTTCAAATTTCGCTTTCATTTTTTCCATATCGGGTTCTTTGAAAACGGTCAGCGCAACGTCCGTTTTGATATCAAACACACCTGTGTACACCTTATGAAAAGTATTATAATAGGGCATAAAATCGTGGCTCGCCGTAGGAATAAACAAAGCGTTGGCGCGCTTCTCGCCCGCACGCGCTTTTGCTAAGCCCGCAATATATTCGTCTATTTTTAAAGTCGTTCTTTCGCGGAGTTCCCCTCCGCCGATGGCGATAATCCGTTTCATACCCTATCCTCTTTTGCCGTTTAAACGGCGGTTTTCCGACCGCCGTTTTCCCTTGTTTATTTGCTGTATTTTTCTTCCAACGTCTTGATTTTCGCAACCCGTCTTTCGTGGCGTTCCCCGCCCTCGAATTCCGTCGTTAAGAAGGTGTAAACGATTTCCTGCATCATACCCTCGCCGAGCACCTTTTCGCCGAACGCAATCATATTTGCGTCGTTATGCAAGCGGGTGTATTTAGCGCAATAGGTGTCGTGGCAATGCGCACAGCGTATCCCAGGGACTTTGTTCGCCACGATCGAAACGCCGATACCCGACGAGCAAACGAGAATACCTCTTTCACATTCGCCGTTTGCCACCGCTTCCGCGGCAGGTGCGGCAAAATCGGGATAGTCGCAGGAATCGGTCGTATGCGTGCCGAAATCCTTTACTTCGTGCCCGAGCTTCTCTACGTACGCGATCATCGCTTTTTTCAAATTCAAGCCACCGTGATCGCAAGCAACTGCAATTTTCATAACTTTTCTCCTTTCGCGGTTTTTTCCGCTTCGTTTATTTTCAGGCGGTTTTCCCCGCCGTCTTTTCTATTATACCGCTTATCGCTTTCCTTTTCAAGCGTTTTGCGTATTCTTTTTCGCCATTTTTTTCGGGATCTCCCGCAACTTCTTCCTGACCGCTTCGGGCAACAGCTTGTCCGCAATCATGGGCATCGCCCCCGCAATCAATTCGTATACGTAGCGGTAGCAGTCGATATCCTTGCCGTACGGATCAAGCACCTCGTAGCCCGCGAGCTCGGAAAAGGAATACACATTGTTTTCGATTTCCTCTTCCCCTTTTTCGCGCAACGCCTGCCAACGCATTTCCATCAATAAATCGCGTTGCGTATCCGTCATACAAATTACAGCCAGCGAGCGTTCAAGCGTCTTTTTGTCTATTTTTTTTGCGGAAAATTCGCCGATAGCCACGCCCTTTTCCTTCAATACCTGCGCCGATTTTTCGTTGAGCGTATCCCCTTTTTTCGCGCGCGTACCCGCCGAGCATACTTTGAGTTTCACAAGCCCGAGCTCTTCCGCTTTTTGACGGAAAACCGCCTCAGCCATAGGCGAACGGCAGGTATTCCCCGTGCATACGAACACGATCAATTTTTTGAGCGTTTTTCGTTTCATCTCGTACCTGCCCTCCTGCTTTTACTATTTTTCGTGCGGAATATCCTCAGACGAACAAGCCTTGCGAAGCCTATTTAAAACGCCTGCCATCACACCGCCTTTATGCTTTGGTTCTAATGCGATAAGCGTATCGCACACCGTTTCCGCTTCCCGCAAAAGTCCGTATAAATTCTTTGCCTCTTCCGTTTCCGTTTTACCAAGATTGAGCACGGGCACGCCCAAGTGTTCAAACGCCTTTGCACTTGCGTTTTCGCAAAGCACTGCTACCCGCGCGCCCTTTTCCTTTTCTTCTTCCGCCCTTTGAACGGCTCTTTCCGTTTCCGTGTACAACACCGTTTTACAACGGGGGGAATAGTGCTTATACAACACTCCCGGACTTTTTACCTTTTCGCCTTTGGTCAAGTCGGGCGTGTACTCCAAGCAATCCCCGACAACCTTTGCTATCATTTCCCGCGTTACGAGCCCAGGCCGCAAAATCATAGGAATTTCGCCCGTGCAATCGCATACGGTGCTTTCAATACCGCCCGCACATTCGCCGCCGTCTAAAATCAACGGTATCTTGCCCGCGAAGTCATCGTAAACGTGCTTTGCCGAAGTAGGACTGACATGGCGGGACAAATTCGCGCTCGGCGCGACGATAGGTACGCCTACTTCCTTTAAAAACGCCTGTGCGCCCTTATGCGAGGGAACGCGTACCGCAAGCGTGTTTAATCCGCAGGACACGAACGGACTTACCTTACCCGTCGAGGGATAGACCAAAGTCAAAGGTCCAGGGAGAAACGCCTCGCGTAATTTTATCGCGTACGGCGGATCGTAGTCAATAATTTGCGATAAATCGTAATCGCTATGCACGTGTGCGATCAGCGGGTTATCGTTGGGTCTGCCTTTGACTTCGAATATCCGTTTAACGGCGGTATCGTCAAAGGCGTTACCGCCAAGTCCGTACACCGTTTCCGTCGGAATCGCCACCACGCCGCTTTGCAGTATGATATTTTTTGCCTCGAATAAGCTTTCGGGCGTGATTTGCTTGATTTGCGTATTCATTTCTTATTCAAAAGGAAGCTCGTCGTCTTCCATTGTCGGCTTCAATTCCCCTTTCCGCATAGGGGGTTCAGGCGGCGTGTAATCGTCCTCGGGCGCAATATATTCGTCCTCTTCTTCCTCGTACACCTGCGGTTGTGTGCCATACTGCGGGGGTTCGTCGTCGCGGTTTTGCTCGTCCACGTCCACGAATTTCGTGCATTCGCCGATAAATTTCAGCGACACGCGGCCCTGTTCACCGCCTCTGTGCTTGGCGAGAATAAGCTCCGCCGCGCCTTTGACGATTTTGCCCGATTCAATTTCTTCCCTCGTCGCGATTGCTTCGGGACGGTTAATGAACATTACGATGTCCGCGTCTTGCTCGATTGCACCCGATTCACGAAGGTCGGAAAGCTGCGGTTCTTTTGATTGAATACGGCGAAGCTGGGAAAGCGCGATGACGGGCACACCGAGTTCCTTTGCCATGATTTTTAAGTCACGGGTAATAGACGCGATTTCCTGTTGTCTGTTTTCCGCACCTGCCATTCTCGAATCCCCACTCGACATCAGCTGGATATAGTCGATCATGATAAGGTCTACGCCCCCCGCCGTCGTCTTTAACCGACGGCATTTGGACAATATCTCCGCAGGCGTAACGCGCGAGGAATCGTCGATATAGATATTGCTCTTTTTCAATTTATCGCCCGCAAGCATCAACTTTTTCCATTCTTTTGCGGAAAGCTCGCCTGAAAGCGCTTTGCTCATGCTCACGTTTGCATACGAGCAAATGAGTCTTTGTACGATTTCGTTTCTCGGCATTTCGAGCGAGAACACGGCACAAGTTTTGCCCGCGCGAAGCGAGGCGTTTTCCACGAGGTTCATCGCGAGCGAGGTCTTACCCATACCGGGGCGCGCGGCAAGGACGATCAATGCGCCCGCCTGTAAGCCGTGCGTCATTTTATCCAACCGCTTATAACCCGTGGGAATACCCTTGAAGGAATCGGGATCCGATTGCAACTGTTCGAATTTATGCAATACCTCGCCGATAATATCCCCCTCGTTCATGCCAAGAAGCGCGGAACGCTCAGTTTGCTTGGAAATGTCGTAAATGGTCTTTTCCGCAAACGCAAGCGCAGTGTTTTCGTCCGTCGCTTCCATAGAAGATTCTATAATTTTCCGCGACGCGCGAATGAGTTTTCTATTTACGCTGTCGCGCGCGATAATCTCGTAATACGATTTATAATTCGCCGCCGACGGCGTGATTTGCGCAAGCTCGGTAAGGTACACGATCCCACCTGCTTTTTCAAGCTGTCCCTCGCCGTCGAGCTGGTCGGACACGGTAACGAGGTCGATAGGCTTTCTACCGGCAAAAACCTTTTGCATTGCGTGCAGAATAAATTTATGCGATTCCAAATAGAAATCGTCCTCGGAAAGCTTTTCTACAAGCTCCGACGCAATATCGTTGTCGATCAAAAAACAGCCGAGCAGTGCCATTTCCGCGTCGCGGTTATAGGGCATCGTATTCACGGGTGTCGCCATAATTTTTTCCTCTTTTTCTTTGTTTTGTAAAATTATTGTTTTCCGCAACTCCGTTGCGTTGACGCCTGACGGCGTTCAAACGCAAAGCTACGCTTTGCTTCATTTGGGCTTCTTTCGCAGGGGCTTCCGCCCCCGCACCCCTGACAAGGAACTAAGTTCCTTGACCTCTAACCGAGCAAGCTTTTAAATTCATCTAAGGTTGCCTTGAACTCGGACATGGCTGCCTCGAACGGGGCTTTGGTCGTCAGGTCTACGCCCGCTTTTTTCAAAATGGCTACGGGGTCTTTGCTACCGCCTGACGATAAAAATTCGAAGTAGTCCTTTACCGCGCTTTCGCCTTCCGTCAAGATACGCTTGACAATCGAAATCGCTGAAATGATGCCCGTCGCGTATTTATACACGTAGAATGCGTTATAAAAATGCGGGATACGCGCCCATTCGTATTGGATTCTCTCATCGTGCACAATGCCCTCGCCGTAATATTGCTTGTTCAAGCCGTAATACAGCTCGCAAAGGCTCTCTTTCGTGAGTGCTTCGCCTGCTTCCGCTTTGGCGTGCGCTAACTGCTCGAACTCCGCAAACTGCGTTTGGCGGAACAGGGTTGCGCGAATGGTATCCATATAATAATTGAGCAGGTATTTTTTCATATCCTTGTCCTTGCTCTCTTTATACAGATATTTGAGCAACAATACCTCGTTGACCGTGCTGGCAATCTCCGCAAGGAAAATGGTATAGCTCGCTTTCGAATACGGCTGTGCTTCCGTCGATTTATAGGTGTGCAGTGCGTGCCCCATTTCGTGCGCAATCGTGAATACGTCGTTCATGGTCTGTTGATAATTGAGCAATACGAACGGGTGGGGCGAATCGTAACAGCCCGCGCTGTATGCGCCGTTCCGTTTCCCCTCGTTTTCGCAAACGTCTATCCAACGCTCGTTTTTGCCCTTTCTTAATAAGTCCTGATATTCCTTACCCAAGGGCGCAAGTCCTTTTATGACCGTTTCGTACGCTTCCTCGAACGGCAACGCCATTTCCGCGTTCTCGACAAGCGGAACGTATAAATCGTAAATATGTTGTTCGGGCATATCAAGCACCCGTTTTCTCACGGAAATATATTCGTGCATCGTCGGCAGAGCGTTATGCGTGGCTTCGATAAGATTATCGTAAACTTTCGGATCGACGTCCTCGCCGTCCATCGCCATCGCCATACAGCTCTCGTAACCCCGTACCGTTTTATAAAATACGTTCTTTTTCACGTTGCCATAATAAGTCTGCGTGATCGCGTCTATCAAACGGATATACGAATCGTAGTATTTCTCAAACCATTCCTTTCTCTCTTCCGCCGTGCCCGTATGCAAAATCACCCCGTACATACCATGGCTCATTTGGATTTCTTCCCCTTTATAGTTTGCCTTGGGCAGGTTCAAGTTGGCGTTATCAAGCATCATAAACACGTCTTGGTATCCGCCCATAATATCGCTTCCAAGCGTTAACAGCTTTTCTTCCGCCGCACTCAATACGTGCGATTTGCTTCTCGCCACTTTATCCAAGCGGTAATCGTATTCCTTGAAATCGGGGTCGGCAATAAACGCGTTCAAGGTTTCCTCGGGCAACGCGGTAAGCTGCGGTTCGATGAACGAGAGTTCGGCGAAAATTTTAGAATATAACGCCGTTACGCGTGCAAGCGCGGAAGTGCTCGCCGAAACACGCACGTCCTCGTCGTGGCGCAAATGCGCGTAAATATACAGCTTTTCCAGTCTGCGCCCGATAGTGTCGCTCAACCGTAAACATTCAAGCAAAGTCTGCTTGTCCGCAAGCTTATTATCGAAACGGGAATAATCGTAATTGCCGTACTCCGTTTCGACTGCCTTGAATTCCGCTTCCCAAGCCTCGTTGCTTGCAAAGACGTCCTCCGTTTTCCATTTGAGATTTTCTGCTATTTCTTTTCTTTCCATATTTAAATTCCTATCACCGTTTGCGCGGTGTTTAGCGCAACCTACGGTTGCTTTACGAAAGGCTATAACGCCCTTTCGGGCGCGACTGCCGTCGAGGCGCAAAGGCACTTCTCGGGCAATGCAATGTGGACATTGCCCTCGGTCACCGTTCGCGCTTTACATATGCGCTCGCTCATCTCGCCCCTAAAAGGCATTATCAATGCCTTTCTTTACGGGCAGCTCGTCCTCCGCAATCCGCAAGGAACTAAGTTCCTTGACCTCTATTTAGTTTTTGAAGCTATGAATGGGGGCCGGGATATTTCCACCGCGGTTGATAATGCGCGAGGAATCGCAATTATGCACGGGCATAATCGGCGCACGGCCTAACAGTCCGCCGAAGCTGACTTCTTCGCCAACACCTTTGTTCGGTGCGGGGATAATTCTGACCGCCGTCGTTTTGTTGTTTATCATACCGATCGCCGCTTCGTCCGCTATCATTGCCGAAATCGTCGTGGCGGGGGTGTCCCCGGGAATTGCGATCATATCCAAGCCTACGCTGCAAACGCAGGTCATTGCTTCTAATTTATCCAGCGTGATCGCGCCCTTTTCCGCCGCGCGGATCATGCCGATATCCTCGGATACGGGAATGAACGCGCCCGAAAGTCCGCCAACGCGCGAGGAAGCCATAACGCCCCCTTTCTTTACCGCGTCGTTCAACAGTGCAAGCGCCGCCGTCGTACCGTGACCGCCAACCGTTTCAATGCCCATTTCTTCCAAAATCTGCGCTACCGAGTCGCCCATAGCAGGCGTGGGTGCGAGCGATAAATCGACGATACCGAACTGCGCGTTTAAGCGTTTCGCCGCTTCCTTTGCCACGAGCTGACCTGCACGGGTGATTTTGAATGCCGTGCGTTTGATAAGCTCCGCTACTTCGGTAAGGTCGGCTTCGGGGATTTGTTCGAGTGCGTGCTTGACTACGCCGGGACCCGAAACGCCTACGTTTACTACCGTATCCGCTTCGCCTACGCCGTGGAATGCACCCGCCATAAACGGGTTATCCTCTACCGCGTTACAGAACGCCACCAGCTTCGCCGCGCCGATACCGTCTTTGTCTTTCGTTAAATATGCCGCTTCCTTAAATACCTCGCCGAGCATTTTCACCGCTTCCATATTGATACCCGATTTCGTCGAGCCTACGTTGACGGAAGCGCAAAGTCTGTCGGTGGTCGCCAACACTTCGGGAATTGTGCGAATGAATACCCGTTCGTAGTCCGCCGTCGATTTATGCACGAGTGCGGAATACCCACCGAGGAAGTCTATCCCCAGCGTTTTCGCGGCGTTATCGAGGGCTTTGCCCACGAGCGGCGCTTTTTCGGGGAATGCCGCCGTTATCAAGCTTACAGGGGTAACGGAAACGCGCTTATTGACGATGGGAATACCGTATTCGCCCGAAAGCTCGGTTGCCGTTTTTACGATATTTTCCGCTTTTTTACAAACGAGGTCGTATACCTTGCTTGCCGTTTCTTCCGCCGTATCGCGGATACAGCTCAACAGGGAAATACCCATCGTGATCGTACGAATGTCAAGGTGTTCCTTTTCTACCATTGCAATGGTTTCCAGAACGTCGTTCTTACTGAACATAATACTGCTTTCTCCTTTTCTTTCGTTCCCGCCCGATTACACGTTGTGCATCGCGTTGAAAATGTCTTCGTGCTGCATATAAATCGACATACCGATCTGCTTGCCCAGCTCGCTGCATTCTCCTGCCAAAACCGATAATTTTTCCGTAATGGAAGAAATATCGACAATCATAATCATTGCGAAATATTCGCCCAAAATCGTCTGCGAAATATCCTCGATATTCGCACCCTTTTCCGATAAAAACGCGCTTACTTTTGCAATAATACCTTTTTTGTCCTTTCCTGTAACGGTGACAACTGCTCTCATAGTTACTCTTCTCCTTCTTTTATATTCTCTTGTGTATTTTCCTGCGTTTCCGCTTCGTTTTCTTCTTCGTATTCCTCGTCCTCTTCATACTCGGTAAACTCGTATGCGTGACGCTCTAATATCTCGTACTGAATAATAAAATTGCTTTGCGCAACGTAGCGTACGTAATCCCCGCTCCCGAAATCAGGCAACGGCTTTTCGGGATCGAAATACACCTCGCGCTCCATCCATTCTTGCTTTTTCTTGCTCCAAGTTTCAAATACGCAGCCGACTACGTCCACGTTGTCCTTTTGCAGACTCTTTTCGCGGAAAGTATAAAAATAGTTGGTTTCTTCCGCTTTCAAGCCCTCGTTGATATACGAAAGAATTTTAAAATATCTCCGCACTCGGCTGTACTTGATTGCCATAAACGGGAAAATCAAAGCAACGTAAAGCACGGAAGCGGTATACACCACCGCCTTGGGAATAATATCCTGCTTGTCCGCGTACGGCAGCGAGATATGGAACACGAGCATGGCGATACACAGTGCCAAATACACCGTCGTAACCGCCATAAACACCCCGAATATTTTTTGTTTTTGCTTGTATGCCGACATAAAATCGGCGTCGTTGTAAATAGATACCATCTTGTTTTCCTTTACTTATTATAAACGAATAATACGCCGAGCGTGCCCTTTCCGCAGTGGCTGGTAATGATAGAGCCCGCTACCGTTTCGATAACTTCGTCAAACTCGAACAGCTCCGCAACCTTGGCTTTCGCCACGTCCACCACCGATTTATCCGCCGACGAATGGGTAACGAAGCAACGCTTTTTATCGTAGTTAGGATACATAGTTTTCAAATCCTCTACGTATTGCGCGATACAACGCTCCATATGCCCACGGTATTTACCGCCCTGCATAAGCTGACCGTCGTCCATCACGATTTTCGGATGTATTTTGAGTGCGTTGGCAACGAACATCGTCATACCCGAACAACGCCCGCCTTTATGCAAATAGTCTAATCTATCGGGCACGAACGAGGTGTTGATACGCGTTTTTAATTCCTCTACGCGCGCTACGATTTCGTCTACGGATTTACCCTCGTCGCGCATATCCGCCGCTTCCATAACCAACAAGCCCTGCCCCGTCGAAAGCGCTTTCGAATCAATCACGCGCACTTTGCCGTTAAAGCTTTCCGCCGCCTGCTTCGCAAAATTATGCGAGCCGGAACTTTTCGAGGATATATTGAAATGTATCAACTCGTCATAACCCTCTAATTCTTTTGCGAAAAATTCCTCGTATTCTCCGATGCTGGGCGCGCTGGTTTTGGGCAGGATTTTCGTTTCCGCAACGAAATCGAAAATGTCCTGCGGCGTAATATCCACACCGTCGCGATACGCCTTTGAGTCCAAGTTTACCTGCAAAGGTAAAATACCGATATTCCGTTTCTCCACCAAATCGTTCAAGTCGCAAGTGCTGTCCGACGTGATTCTAATTGCCATAATAATTCTCTCCTTATACTTTCGTTTATGTTTTTTTATTTAAATAACCCTTTCGGGAAAAATATCCATTCTAATATCCGTTGATTGTCTATCGCCCATTGCGGTACGATTCCGTAGATATCCGTTTCCTTATACAGCCTATCCTTTAACGAGGAATGCCCTTCCATATAACGGCTGTCCTTGCTGTTCGTGCGGTTGTCGCCGAGGAAAAATACCTCGCCTTTTTTTACCTCGTACGGGTTTTCTCGACTCGCAAAATCGTATGCTTCCTTTGCTTGGGCACTTGGATAATACGCGTGTATATCATCGTAAAGCTGAAACCCCTTTTCAGGCGCGTCCGCATAACAAATGTACACGTTCCCGTCCTCGCAATACACTTTATCGTATTCGGTCGCAATCAGCCGTTTAATGATAAATCCGCTCTCCACGCCGTTACATTCGTCGTAACCGCTCACGTCTACGACAATGACGTCGCCGCGCACCGCTTTATGCTTATCGTCCGCAAGCCGCATCAAAAGCTGTTCGCCGTGATACAGCGTAGTATTCATCGACGGTCCGTCTACGATTACCCCCACAAAGGTGTTCGATACGTAAAGGCGAATACCGAGCAACAGCAAAAACGCCAACAAAATTCCCAGCAGGAAACGGCGGGTGGAGCGTTGCTCTTTATAGCCGTACGTCGCCTCGTACAGCTCGCTGTCCGAAAATTTCTTTTCCGTCATACGCCCTCTCCGTCCTTTCGTTTCAACGCTTTCGTGCGTTTTTTCAGCTCGTCGCGCGTAACGTTGAGAAATCTTCCGCAGGTTTTACAGCGGAGCTTTATATCCGCGCCTATGCGCACGATTTCCCATTCGAAACCGCCGCAAGGGTGCGGCTTTTTCAGCGTTACTTCGTCGTTCAATCCGTACATACTGCCCTTCTTTATAACCAAAGAATATTCGTAACGGCAAACTCCGTGCCGTCGTTTTCGCCCTGAAAAGTGAGCGCCCGTCCGTCGGCAAAGCTTTGCAGGGGCTTGTTACAGCTCTCCCCTTTGAAATCCGCCGCCTTTAAAATGATACGCTTCCACTTCCCGCCGCCGCGTACTTCCGTAAGGCAAACGTAGCGTTCCGATTCGCTGGTAACGTCGCCCACGTCTACCGTTATCCGCAATTCCCCCGTTTCCTTGAAATACGCGTCGAATTCAAGGAGTGCGTTTTCGTCGGGGATATACATTGGCGAACTGATTTTATAAGTCTTGATACCGCTTACCGAGTACGCGCCTTTCACCCCGCCGTAGCCGGTCGTAACCTTGGGCACGGCTTCCCGTTCGAGGAAAATATTGCCTATTGAATATTCGTCGTTGAGCGCAACGCCGAAGGTATCCATTTCCTTGCCAGAGAACAACATTCTGCCTTTAACCGCGGAGGGATCGGGCGAGGAAAGCTTCTTTGCCGTGATTTTGGAAACCACTCTAAACCCGTTGATATATTTCGCATAGGCGTACACGAACACCGCCGTTGCGCCCGCAAACGGTTTTATCTGGCATTCAAACCTGCCGTTTTTGACCGTCTTGCCGTTGATCTTGTATATTTCCCGCCAATCGCGGTAGGCGCATTTCGTGCGCACGTCCGCTTCCGCGTAGAACACGCCCGCTTCTTCCAAAATGCCCTCTTTATCGCTTTCCACTTCCACCGTGAGCCCGTCGGGCGTTTCTTTAACCGCTACGTTGAGCGTATCGGGAATATAAATTTCCCTGCCCTTTAAGTTCTTTTCCAAGAACAAATCCATATCGTTGAGGGCGTTTGGACCGATACACGCACCGCTGTCCGCCGAATACACGAGCGCGTTGCCGTATTCGTTACCGATACGGGAAAAGGTATCGTACGCGCGATCGCAATCGTAGCAATCGTCGCGAAGAGAGCAGAGCATGAGTACGGGGCATTTGACGTATGAAGCGTACGATTGCGCTTCCACCGCCGCGATATATCTATGTCGGTCGTCGCTTAAATTATGCGCGACGTTCGCGCCGAATTTCGCTATTCCCGAAAAGGATTTCCACCCCACCGCGTTGATAGGCACGCCGCATTTCACTTCGGGAGAAAGCAAGGTCTGCCAAGCGATATCCCCGCCTGTGCGCACGCCTACGACGCCGATATCCCCTACGTCCTCGCGCGTTTTTAAATATTGTATGCAAAAGAGGGCGACGTAGGTCCATTCGAACCAAGTCGTTTGGTCGGCTTCCAGTCCTTCCATATCCGTAAGCCCGCGTGCCCTTTCATAATTTGCGTGGTTAAGAGATTCGGGATAAATGGTACGAAGCACCCCCTCCGCGTCGCCCGTCATTTTTCCTGAATAATCGGGCATGAGCACCGCATAGCCTTTTTCCACGAAATAGCCCATCAATTCCTCGTCGATTGTTTTGCCCGCGTCGCCAAGGAGCAACACGACGGGCGATTTTTCCACGCCGAGCGGACGCATAAACCGCGCGTAAATACGCGCGCTGCCGTCGCCCATGGCGTGCCCCGAGAAAGAAACGTGGCTCGACCGTACGCCCTTGCGTTCGTCGATTGCCCATTCGCTTGCACCGAGGGGCGTTTTCGTATTAAATTTTTTCCATAAGGACACTGCGCTTACGATCATTTTTCAAGTTTTCCTTTTTTGGATTTCCCGCTCAAAAACATTCCACGCGTACCTGCGAACCGTGCTTTTCGTTCGCACCCGCAACAAGTATCTTATTCTCTATTCTGTGCTTCAATTCTTCCACGTGGGAGATAAGCCCCACGGCAAACGATTTACTCAGCTTCCCGAGCACGTCCATCACCGTATCCACCAGCTTTTCGTCCAGTGTTCCAAATCCCTCGTCAAGGAAGAAAAATTCGATAGGGCGCAGGGATTTTAAACAGATTGCCGCGCTCAGCGATAAAGCAAGCGATAAAGATACGAGGAAGGTTTCCCCGCCCGAAAGCGTTTTTACCGCACGCAGGTTGCCCCCGTCGAGGTTATCCCCCACCTTGAAGTCCTTATCGTACTGCAAAAAGTATCTTCCGCCCGTCAGCGATAACAGCGTTTTGCTTGCCGTTACGCAAATTTCCTGTAAATATTCACTGGCAATGAACTCCAAAAACCGATTGCTTTTAAGAAGTATTCTCAATTCGTCGCAAAGCGCCCGCTTCGCTTCCTTTTCTTTGAGTTCTTTCGCAAGTTCTTTGTATTTCTCTTGGAGTGCAAGCAGGTGTTTCCGTCGGTTTTCGTTTGACCCGATTTCCTGCAACAACGCTTCTTGTCTTTCGCGGGCTTGATTTCTCGCTTCCTGCGCCAAAGCCAACGCGTTTTCGTCGTACCCTGCAAATTTGTTTTTATCCGTCTGTTCGTACTGTTTCTTACACGAGCCGTATTCGTCGAAAAATTCCTTGTTTTCCTTTTTCGCCCGTTCGCCGTCCCCTAATCTTTCCGTCAGTGCAAACGCTTCCGCCTCGTTTTCAAAACCGTTTTCCGCCAATGCGTTCGTCAACGCCTCGAAAAGCTCGTTCTCTTGACGCTGATGCAAAACGAACAGCCCCTCTTGTTTTTGCGCCTCTGCAAACAGTGCGTTCGCCCGTTCTTGCGCACTATCTATTTCGTTTTGCGCGAAAAGCCGTTGGCGTTTTAAGCGTTCCAACCGCTCGGAAAGTTCTTTTTCCGTACCGAGCCGTTTCACCTGTGCCGTCTTTTCAAGGGCAAGCTCGTAATTTTTACGCAAGATTTTGCCCTGTTCCACGAGCAGTTTTTTCTTGCCCTCGTTTTCCTCGTAAGCGCGTTGCCGTTTTTCGATTTCCTCGATCTCCGTTTTCAACGCTTTCCGCTTTCTTTCTATTTCCTTAAACGCAAGGTTTATCGAAGCAATATCTATCTCGCCGTCTGCCGTCGCTTTTGGCGTGTACTTTTCTATCAACGCGCCGATATCCGTTTGCGCCTGCGGGTATTTCCCCGCAAGACAACGCAAGTCTTGTCTTATCTCGCCGTAGGTATCGCCGAGCAATACCTCTTTGTAATTGTTTTTAAGGTAGGCAAGCAACGAATCGTCCTCGCCGAGCGCGAGCATCTGTTCTTCCTTTTTCGCGCGTTGCCCTGCAAAATCCTCTTCTATTGCTACGCCTTTTATTTTATTATACGCGAAGATACAGTTATCTAACTCCGCTTTCGCAATTCTTTCCGCATCAAAATCTTTTTCCGCGTCTTTGACCTTTTGCAATTCAACCGACGCCGTTACGATCTGCTCGTCGAAATTCCCGTCCGCGAGCGATTTCTTTGCCTTTTCCAAGCCTTCAAGCGCAAGCGTTCTTTCGTTTTTCGCCTTTTGTGCAAGCGTTTCCGCCGTCTGTTTTTCCCTGCACGCTTTTTGAAGCGCGCTCGATTTTTCCGTTACGGCAACGGCGCGGGGGAGTTTTTCCAAAAGCGCGCGCGTTTCCTCGGCTGTTGCAAGCCCTGCTTCGAGCACCCGCAATCTTTCGCAAAGCGCGTCGTACGCCCGCTTTTCCTTTTGCGTTTCCAAAGCTTTCAAATACGCTTCTTCCGCTTTTTCCAGCGTGCGTTTCACTTCCGCAAGCAACTTTTTATCCGCTTCTATCTTGCTTGCAAGCTCTTGTATCTGTTCCTCGCTTCCGCCCTCGTTTTCGCCCATTTTGGCTTTGACAAGGTTCACTTCCTCGTCCGCACGGTAATACTTATCGTTGACGGCACGGGAAAGTCTTTCGCCGTATTTTTCCAAGTTGAACAATCTTGCGACCAGCTTTACCCGTTCGGACGGCGTGGATTTCACGAGTGCCGCGAAATCCCCCTGCGGGAGCGCGATACAGGTTTTGAAATCGGCAAAGCTCAGCCCGATAATCGTTTCTATTTTCTCGTCCACGTCGCGCGTGCCCTCGGCAAGCGCAAGCCATTCGCCGTTTTCACTTCCCTCGTAAAGCCAAGCCTTCGAAGAACCGCTCTTGCGCTTTCTTTCCCTGCGCACACGGTATTTTTTCCGTATGCCGTCCGTCGTCAATTCAAAGTCGAATTGCACGAACGCCTGCTCGCTGTGGTAATTGATACAGTCGTTAAACGCCTTGGGCGCGCGGTCGATTTCGCCGTACAGTGCGAAATGGATACTGTCGAGTATCGTACTTTTCCCACTGCCCGTGTCGCCGAATATTCCGAAAACGCCCCCGCGAAGAAGCGCGCTAAAATCAATTTCCGCTTTTTCGGAAAAGCTATTGATTCCGCAAAATTCAAGATACAGTGGCTTCATAAACGGCTTATCGTGTACTCCTTGGTTTTATTCCTGTAATTCATTGAGCGTGGAAAGGAAAAGCTCTTTCAGCTCCGCCCTCGGCTCGCCGTGGTAGTTGGCTTTATAGTACGCGTCGAACAGCGCACTGTCGGAAAGTCCTTTGCGGGACTGAAATTCTATCTCCGCTTCCGTCCGAACCTCGGTAACGAGGGAAACGAGATTTTCATTCCCCGTCAGTCTTGCCGAATCCCCCGCGGTAAGCGGCGCAGAGAGTATCAGCTTCAATTCCACGAGGTTATCGGGATAGTTTTGCAATAGCGCGTCGGCGGTATCCACCGATTCCGCTTCCAAGCGCAACAGTTTTTTGCCTTTGGTGAGCGGGATATCCCGTAAATTTTGTACGCCGTTTTGGGAAAGGTCGAATACTTTTACGCCTTTATCCGCCGACTCGTCAAAGGAATATTGCAAAGGCGAACCGCTGTAATAGCAATTTCCGCTGCCCATATGCTGTTTTTTATGCAAATGCCCCAGCGCGATATAATCGCTTTGCGGTAATGCCGTTACGGGCACGGCGCGCGCGCCGCCGAGGTCTATTTCCCGTTCGCTGTCCGATACCGCACCGCCCGCCACGAAAATATGGGCGAGAAATACGGACGGGAGTTTTTCGGTATTTCCGCTCTCCCCCTCGTCTATCCATTTTTTCATTCTTTCGAGATAGGAAAGGTCGGATTTTTCTTCCTTGAAGCGTGCCTCGTTGGGATAGGGCAAGGTGGAAACGAACGCTTTTTCCCCGTTCTCGTTTTCAAACACCACGAAGCCTTTGCCCGAACGCACGGGACGGGTTTTACGCGCTGTTTCTTTTATCCGAATGGGAGTTCTTGCATTCCCGACGATATACACGCCCTGTTCCTCGGAAAGCGGGGAAACGGCGGAAAGCCGTACGCCGTCGTCGTGGTTACCGCTGATAATGAGCACCGCGCGGTGTTCTCCTGCCACCAGCTTGATTTTGGAAAAGAAAAGTTCTTCCGCTTCCGAAGAGGGGGTATAGGTATCGAACACGTCGCCCGCAAGGAGCACCAGTTCGATTTTTTCCTCTTCGCAAATACGAACGATCTCGTCCAAGACTTCCGCTTGCTCGTGCAACCGCTCACGCCCCATCAGGCGTTTGCCGACGTGCCAATCGGAGGTGTGTAAGATCTTCATACCGCTTTCCCCTCCTTTTTCTTTTTCCCGATTTTTTAAAAACCTTTCAAATCAGCTTGCATTTCCCACCGAAAAAAGGTATAATGGACTTGTCAAGCGCATATTGCGCTGACTATACTATTTTATTATACACTATTTCTTTTAAGAAATCAAGAAAAGTAAAGTTGTAACACTGAATTTTTTTCGAATTTACACAAAAGCTCACGGAGGCGGCTTTATGGCGTTCTGCTCTTTTTCCAAGGACTGCGACGGCAATTCTTACGTTACGGTCGAAAACAAGTTCATCACGAAATATCTGCCCGAAGCGGACGGGTTTGCCGTAAAGGTTTATCTTTACGGCTTGTATCTTTGCAAAAACGCCGATTCCGATTTCGGCTTGAAAGCGATGGCAGAGGTACTCAAAACTACGGAAACGAAAATTGCGGAAGCCTTTGAGTTTTGGGAGGATTACGACCTTGTACAGGTCATTTCGAAATCCCCTTTCGCCGTGCAGTATCTGCCCGTGAAATCGGCGGTGGGCAAGCCGAAAAAGGTGCGCTACGAGCAGTACGCCGACTTCAACAAAGAATTGCAACGCAAAATGCAAAAGGTGGGCAAATTCGTATCCGCGGGCGATTATTTGAAATATATGCGGTTTATGGAAGAAAACGCCATTCAACCGCAAGCATTGCTTCTAATTACCGAATACTGTATCAATAAAAGGGGCGATGCAGTATCCCCCTCGCACATCTTCAATAAAGCAAAAAAACTCTTGGCGGGCGGTGCAAGCACTTACGAACAGGTTGAACGGGAGCTTTCTAACTATAACGTACACGAGAAAGACCTGTTGGCGATATTTGCCGCACTCGGCGGATATCAGCGCACGCCTGACGAGAACGATTATTCGTATTACCGCAAATGGACGGAAACGCTTGGATTTACCAAGGACGCTATCATTGCCGCCGCGAAAAAGACGGGCAAGCGCGGCAGTATGACCGCTCTTGAAATTATTTTAGAAGACCTTTACGACAAGGGCAAAACGGACGCGGGCGAAATTGAGGGATATTTGACCGAGCGGGAAACGCTTACTTCCCTTACTTTCCGTATCGCGCGGAAGCTGGGCGTAAAGGTGAGCAACCCCGCCGCCTACGTAGACGAATACGTGGAAAAATGGTTTACCTATGGGTTTGAGGACAGTTCCTTGCTCGATATCGCACTGTTTTGCTTAAAGACGGAACGCGGAAGTTTCGATTCTATGAATGCTATCGTAGAAAGATTATTCGAAAACGGCGTAGTATCCAAAGAAAGCGTTAAGGCGTTCTTAAAACAAAAGAACGATGAACTGAAACTGTTTGATAAAATCAGGGAATTTTGCGGAACGATACGCAAAAGCGCGACGAACGTTTCCCTTATCCGCACTTGGCGGGACTGGAAATTCAGCGACGAAATGATTTTAGAAGCGGCAAAGCGGAGCGCAACGAGCGCAAATCCCGTGCCGTATATGAATAAAATCCTTTCCGACTGGAAGCAAGCGGAGATTTTCGAAATAAAAAATATTCCCGATAGCGCGCCGAGCTCTGCCACCTCCTCGCGCTCGTACACCAATCCGTCTATCGACGCGGCGAACGCCAAAGCGGACAGAGAGAGATATTATGCGTTACTTCGTGAAAAGGCGCAATCGCGTGCGGATAAGTTTGTACGCAAAGCGAACGGAAACGCAAGGTTTAAGGCATTGACGGCGGAGCTATCCACAATGGAAATTTCGCTTGCGAAAGCGGAAGTTTTTGAACCGAAAAATCTGCCTGCATTACAAGAAAAGAAAGCCTTGCTTTTAAGCGAGCGGAAAGACTTGCTTATGCAAATGGGAATTTCCGAGGACGATTTGTTACCGAAATTCGTTTGTCCGAAATGTTCGGATACAGGCTTTTTAAAAAACGGCGCGGCTTGCGATTGCTATAAAGCTTGACGAAAAAAGATTTTTTTAAGAATTTTGCGAAAGCAAGTCGAAAACGCTTGCATTTTTTCGGAAAATACAGTAATATAAATAAGCGTTTGATGAAACGCTTATGCAGAGATGTCTGAGTGGTTTAAGGAGCACGATTGGAAATCGTGTGATGCGGGAACGTATCCGGAGGTTCAAATCCTCTTCTCTGCGCCACGAAAAAAGCACCCTACTCTGGGTGCTTTTTTTGTACAATTATACAGAAATGCCCACACTTTATAACCGTGGGCGTTTCTGTATAAAACAAAGCTTGGGAGAATTTCCCAAGCTCTGTTTTGTTTGTTGAATTAAGATTAGTCTTCGTAAAGTTCGAAAGAAATCTCTCCCGAGTTTTTGGACGAATTAAACCCAACTTCAATGTAATAATTAGTTTTCTTAGTAAGTTCCGTAATTGTAAGGCTATCCGAAGCACTTACCGTATCACTCATTACAACAGTTTCGCCATCTTCTTCATACACTGTAATTTTTACAGTTTTAGATGCCTTATTGTCGAAACACCATGTAGGATTGTTAGTAGAATCCGTCTTGAATTTGTATATAGCTGTTTCGCCTTTGCCAAGGTCCGCAACATTTTCGCCGGCTTCAAGGTCTACTGCTTCTGCGAACTTGTCGTCTTCACTGCTTTCGCCACCCATAGCCGTGTTTTCACCAAGAATAAGAAGCTTGCATTCATAGTTTTTATCTTCGGAATCATATTCGGTATCAATACAAATATAGTAGGTCTGTTCAGCTTCGAACTCTGCCGTAGCAATTACTGGATTCCCATAGCTCATATCCGCATAGTTTCCTATATTTTCATGGTCTTCATTCCAAATAGCAAATGAAAGTTGACGAGATGCAAAATCGCCGTCTAATCTACCACTTTCCATATCTAATTCAACGTTCTCACCATTCCAAACCATAATGTGATGTGTTTCCGAACGTTCAGGTGTATATTTATACCATTTGTAATTATTGCTATCAAGTTTAACATCAATTGCTTCTTCAATCGTTGCCGTTTCTTCTGCTTTTATCGCATACTCTTTTTCACTCCCCGGAAGATTTACTGCGCTGACGATACCTACCACCAACATAAATACTGCCACAAGCACATACAGAATACCCGTTTTCTTATGATTTGAAAGTTGTGCGACGGGTAAAATTCCCAAACAAGCTAATGCAACAGCAGCCGAAGCAAGTGCAAATACAAACGAAAGAATTATCGCAACAAGCGAAGCACCCATACCTAAGAAGGAAATACCCAAAGAAATAAACAGAAGTGCCGCTACTACCAACGCTATACCTACTTTCGAAACTTGTTTCTTCGCGCCTGCGCTCTTACTGCCCTTCATCTTGGGTTTCTTCATACCTGCAAGCTTACCTTTCAACGAACCGAGTAAACCGCCCGTAGAAGCAGACGCCGTCGTTGCGGTAGCCGTTGCACCCGTTTGTTCTGCGTATACGGAACCAGCCTTTGCAAGACCTTTACGCTTGAAGGTGCGCACTTCGGGAACGGGCTCGTAAATGATTTCCTTGTCCGTCTTCTTCTTGCCGAAGCAACCGCCTTTTTGCGATACTTTACCGCTAGGCAAGCCAAGCGTCAAAATAAGCTTGCTCTTTTCACTATTCTTGTTATATACGAAGTATCTCTTAACGTGATAGGTCGCATAGGAAACGGTAGGTTCGCCGTTTCTCTTTTCAGAAGGCGTCGTAACCTTATAACGCAGGTCTTCTTCCTTCGAATAGTACAGCACGTTCTCGTCAAAGTCTTTCATACGAGCAATGTCGAATACAAGCTTCTTAACGTTTCTGCCCTGCATATCCATCTTATAAAGCGAACGGGAAACAACGTCGTCGTCCACAAGTTCTTTACGCTCGTAGCAGATGGAATCCTTATTGATAATGATACCGTCGTTACCTTTGGTGTTGCGTTCCATATCGTTTGCGATGATACGGTTTTCTTTGCCGTCCGTGCGCACGATGTGGAGATTATCCCAACAGTCGAGGTAATACAGATAGTTTTCGGTGAATTCAACGGTTTCTTTAAACTGCGAGCAGATAACTACGCGGTTCTTGCCGTCTGCGTTTACTTTTACGAGCGTGGAGTTGTAGCCGCTGCCTTTCTTCACGTACAGCCAACCGCCGCGTTCGCCGATGATATTTTCAACGTTACGCATGATTTCCATACGCTCCGTACCGTCGAGGTTGTTACGCATAAGCGGGCAATACTCGTCGTTACCGATCGTATAATAAATCTTGTCTTTCGCCACGCAGAAATAGTCGAAAATGTTATCTTCGATAAGGGTATCCTGACCGTTTTCTACGTTATAAACGCGCAGGTCGCGGTTGTATGCGTTGGGTTTCCAAAGCGAATATACAACGTGACCTTTCAATACGTTGTGAATTTCGCAATCTTCGTCCAAAATCTTGGAGTTGGTGCCTTTCACAACGTCGCATACCATAAGACAGGTCTTATCCTTATCCTTTTCGGTAGGCGCGGAAAGCGTGTAGAACAGCTCGTCTTCGTAGTAGTCCGCAATATCCACCATTTCGGGAACGATAGGACGGGAAGAATTGCTCTTCATATCTACGAGGATAACCGTGAAGTTGTTTTTGCGTTCTTCGGGCTGTGCCTTTTTAAAGAACGAGAAGCAACCCTTCTTGCTTTCTTTAAGCGCGAGCTTTTTCTTGAAGAAGAAGCCCGAACCGTTGCGCAAGAAACGAAGGTCGTAATCTTCGCCGTCGCAAAGGTAGTCCTCTTTCTTACCCGTATCGAGCGACGTTTCGATCTTGGAGAATACGTCGAAGCAGGTAATGCCTTTGTCTTTCTTGAAGTAGTAAAGTCTACTTGCATAGCAGGTAATAATCTGTTCGATACCCTTAATGAGCGGTTCGTCAGCAGGTACGCCGTTTACGACTTCGTACAAGGAAAGCGCGGTCTGGATTTCCGTTTCCGTCTGCTGATCCTTTTTCAAAATTTTGGACACGTTGAGCGCCGCAGGCATCGTGGATTCTTCCTTGAAAATAAAGGTCTTGCCCATAAAGCGGAAGAATTCGAAGTTATAGTTGAAGTATCTATTGATCTTCTTTATGTATTCGATACTGTCTGCATAACCGCGGATAGATTCGAACATAGCGAGGGCTTCGCTCTTGTTGGGATTGCTTTCCGCAAGCTTGTCGCAAGCAGCCTTATAAACGCTTGCCGCGTCGATACCCATTTGGCTGAATTCGAGGCTCTTTTGGCGGTTGAGTTCTTCTTTCGCAGCCGCATAAGCAGGTACTTCGGAGATTTCTTTTACTTCGCGTACCTTTGCGTCGAACACTTTTTTGAGTTCGGTCAAATCTTTTTGCATTTCCGTCAGTTTATCTGCGGGAAGGCTGAACTTCTGCGCGTATTTCACGTCGGAATCGAGCTGTTTAAAGATTGCCGTTTTGTTCTTTTCCAAAGCGCGGATAATCTTGCCGTAGGTGTCGAACGAAGCATACGCCTCGGTGTTGTCCTCGGGATTATACTTTTCGCCGATCTTCTTTTCAAGTGCTTCCAAGCCCTCTAATTTCTTACGAACGGGTACTGCCAAGCTCTTGTAATCAAGATACCAAGACTGTCCTGCCGCACCGTTTTTGATTTTGTTCTTTTCAACGATTTCCGTAATTTCGGAAATAGCGATTTCGCTCGTACCCTGATATTCTTCCCAGTTGTAATTTTCGAAATAGTTTTCGACGTATACGATACCGGATTCGGGGTTATCGAAGCCCATCATCATCGAAAGAGCGGCGCTTGCTCCGCCTCCCACGCTTGCAGACGATGTTTTGTCGCTGAACACGGAAGTATCTACCGAACTGTCGCACGCGAAGCAAAATACCGTCGATTCGCCCTGATTGTACACCAACTTGTTGCCACAGTTGGGACAAAGGCCTGTCAACATTGTTTCACTCAATTTTGTGTCCTCCTAAATATATTTTTTTTCTTTTGAGTTTATATTTTCAAGGATAATCCTCGCCGCCGTTGGGCGGATGGCACCTCGTTATTCGACGGATACCCTTGATCATACCGATTATAAGTCCGTATTTTTTTATCGCCATTATCATATAGGTCGAGCAGGTCGGCGTAAACCGACATTGATCGCGTACCTTCATCGGCGCAAACGCTTTGTAGCAAAGCACCAAGCCGATCACGAACCTCTTGACGAAAAAGTAAGTTAAGATTCCCCCTGCCGTATACCATATCCAACTATCGAGCGAAATATGCTCTACTGCCAAAGGCACAGCCGCCAACCACAGCAACAAAATCACCGCTATCGGCAATAAGGTATACGTAACGAGGTCGAGCGTTTTTACCTCTCGATACTGTTTCTTCATTTGAGAATCAAACAACGGCTGTTTCTTCTTTCCAGCTGTAATTCGCCCTTCTTCACAAGCTCAACCGCTTCCGCTTCCGCGCCCTCGGCGATTTTGCCGATAATTTGTTCTACGGTAGCGGAAAGCTCCGCTTCGATCCCCGCAAGGGACGCGTGGCTCATCGGGTCGCTGAACCGAATTTTATCGGCAAAGCCTTCCAACGCCGCTTTTGCTTCCGCCGTTTTCGCAGAAGCCGCGCAACCGTCCACGTCCGATTTCAGCAGACGGATAAAGAGTACCTTTTGTTTCGTGTGGCGTTCGTTGCGCAGGATATACGCCGTACCGAAGATAGAATACCCCGCCACGAGAATATGCGCTACCGCAAGCACGATTTCCACTACGAGCGGAATCGCGATATTATTGACAATATCCGGATACACGAACGGAATTTTGTAAATACAAAAACACGCAACGGTGATATACGCACCGCCGAAAAGATAGCAAAGATAGTACGCGACGGGCATTTGCACCACTTCGTCGCCGTTTTTCTTACTCGCCCAAAGATGGAGCGCGATACACCATACCAAGTTCCAAGGCACGGCAAACGCCCAAGTTACCCAGAACACAGGCGTATAAAGGCTCTTTGCGGGCGCAGTGAGAAATACGATTGCGTTCAACGCAAGCGCCACCAGCACGAACGCAAATAAAAGAAGTATTCTTGCCGTTTTTTTCATAGTAAAACCTCTTTAATTATTCCAGCTTCGTTCCGCAGTTGGTGCAGAACTTACCGCCTGCGGGTGCGGGCGAACCGCATTCCGGACAGAATTTTTGTTTGGGTTCTTGTTTTTGACCGCAGTTAGGGCAGAATTTCGCGCCCGCCGCGATAGGCTGACCGCAGCCCGAGCAAACGGAAGCCGCTGCCACCGATTGTTGCACAGAGGGCTGTTGCATACCTGCCGAACGCATTTCGTTGGTCATTTGACCGACGTCGCGGGCAACGCCTACGCCGACGCCCATACCGACGCCCATATTGATAAGACCGCCTGCCGCGCCCTCGTTCTTCGCCGCGTTTTCCAAAACGTCGAAGCGGCGTTCGTCGTAATAGGAATATCCTTCGACCGAACGCGCGTACGCTTTTGCCTCGCTCATCATACGGAGCTTTTGCGCTTCGAGTTCCATTTCCGTCGTCATTTCCAACCGTCTTTCTTTCGCTTGACGGAGCTTGACAAGGTCTTGATCGCCCGCAAGGATAGAATTGATTTCAAAATGTTCGATAGCGATACCGAGGTCCTCGATTTTCGCGTTCATTTTCGCTTGTACGAGTGCGCTCAAATCGCTCAATTTCGTGGAGATTTCCAAAATGCTTACGCCGTTTTCCACGATAGAAGTAGCGATGGTTTCCTTGATAGACGACATCATTGCGCCCTTGATTGCGCGGCGCACGGTATCGACGGTAACCTGCGGAAGCTGACCTACTACTTTAACGACGAAACGGCGGGAATCCTTGATACGGATACCCGTTTGACCGTTCGAACGGACGTTGATAAGCAAATGGTATTTCGGGTCTTCCAACGGAATAGGCGTATCCGTACCCCAAAGGATATCGAGCACGCTGACCTTGTTAATGAAGAAAACTTCGCAAGGGAAGGGCGTAGCTCCGCCGAAAATTTTACCGAAAATGCGTTTTAAAAAAGGCAGGTTCTCGGTATCGAGGGTATGCTTACCCGCGGGGAATAAATCCAGTGCCTGCCCGTTTTTAAAGAATATCGCCTCTTGCGATTCGTATACGATAAGTTGGGATTTCGTGTTGAAATCTTCTATGTAGCTTTTCATAACCAACTGGTCGTTGGTCATTTCTTGGCTGATAACGCTGAGCTGTGCCATTGGCATTTCTCCCCCTTTTTATTTCCGTTAAGTTTCTTTTGTTTGCCGTAAATATGGCAAACAGCCCCGCGGGGCTGTTTTTTGAAAAATAATTCCCACGCGGTTGCTATATATATTTAATTATACAATATAAATATGTAAAAGTCAACGATATGAAATAAATTTTTACACCGCATTGTCACAAATTTTTCAAAAATCATTGACAAAACAAACGAAATGGTATATACTGAAATCGTAAAGAAAATAATACTGCCACCGGGTAGTTACGAATGGGAGCGTTCGTATTGCGTATCGTTAGGTCTTAGAAGGTGCGTGATAGGAAGGCTCGATTTTTTTAAGGAGTTAAAAATGCGGAAAATTTTACGGTATTTCACCCCTTTCGAATGGTCGCTTTGGAGCGTTTCCGTTTTCGCGATTGCGTTGGGATTTTTCTTAGGCGAGGAAAAGCACCTGCTTTCCTTTTGCTCCTCCCTCGTCGGCGTAACCGCCTTGATTTTTTTAGCCAAAGGTAACCCTATCGGACAGCTCCTTACCGTGGCGTTCGCCTCTTTATACGCCGCAGTTTCTTTCGAACAACGGTATTACGGCGAAATGATTACCTACTTGGGAATGTCGTTACCGAGCGCACTCGTGGGCTTTTTTCACTGGCTGAAACACCCCTCTAAAAAAGGTGCGTCCGAGGTGGAAGTTTCCGCCATGACCGCAAAAAAATGGGCGTGGCTGTGCGTGACGGCGGTACTCGTTACCGCGGCGTTCTATTTTATCCTCGACTATTTTAACACCAACAATTTACTCGTCAGCACCCTCTCCGTTACCACGAGCTTTTTCGCCGCTATGCTAATGATTTTCCGCAGTCCGTATTACGCGGTGGCGTACGCCACAAACGATATCGTTTTAATTGTCTTATGGGTAGCGGCTTGCTTCGTTTCCCTTGCCTATCTTCCCACCGTGCTCTGTTTCGTCGCTTTTTTGCTCAACGACCTTTACGCGTTTTTTAACTGGAAACGCATGGAAAAACGGCAAAAAACCGATTGAACGCATACCTGCCCCCTTATATTACCATTTTTTGGACGGTTTTCCCCGTCCTTTTTTCTTTGAATTTTTACAAAAAAATACGAACAAATGTTTGACTTTTGTAAAACGAGGGTGTATAATGGGAGTATGATATCGGAAGAAAAGCTGACAATTTTAACGGAGAGCGCGAAATACGACGTATCCTGTTCCTCATCGGGAAGCGGGCGGAAAAACGCGGGCGGTATGGGCAACGGCTATATAGCGGGCTGTTGTCATTCGTTTACGCCCGACGGGCGGTGCGTATCTCTGCTCAAAATTTTACTCAGTAACGATTGTGTGTACGATTGTAAATATTGTCCCAACCGCGTTTCGGCGGACGTACCCCGCGCCACCGCGACGCCCGAGGAAATTTGCGAACTGACGATAGACTTTTACAAACGCAATTATATCGAGGGTCTATTCCTTTCTTCCGCCGTACATAAGAATCCGAATTATACAATGGAGCGTCTGCTTCTCGTCGTGAAAAAATTGCGGACGGAATATAATTTCCACGGCTATATTCATTTAAAGGGAATCGCCAAAGCCGACCCTGCGCTCAACCGACAGGCGGCGTTATACGCGGACAGAATGAGCTACAATATCGAATTACCCTCGGAAAAGAGTTTAAAATTGTTAGCCCCACAAAAGGATAAAAGCAGTCTGCTATTCCCCATGCGCACACTGACGGCGGAAAAATTACAGTTTGCGGAAGAAAAGAAAAAAGGCTTTACGAAAGGGCATTTTTTACCTGCGGGACAAACCACGCAAATGATCGTCGGCGCGTCCCCCGAGGCAGACGGACAAATACTGCGCCTTTCGCAGTCGCTGTATCGGCATATGCAATTAAAGCGAGTGTATTATTCCTCGTATATCCCCGTGGTCGAGGACAGTCTGCTTCCAAGCCAAGCGGTCGGACAATTGCGCGAACACCGTTTATATCAAGCGGACTGGCTGCTCCGTTTTTACGGGTTCACGGTGGAAGAAATCGTTACGGAAGGGGAAAATCTTTCGTTGGAATTTGACCCCAAATGCGCGTGGGCGTTAAAAAATATGCACCTTTTCCCCGTGGAAATCAACCTTGCGCCCTTGGAAATGCTGTTACGCGTTCCCGGGATAGGCGCGCGGAACGCACATAAAATAGTACAGGCTCGGCGGTTTACCACCCTGCGATTTGAAGATTTACTGAAAATGAAAATCGCGTTAAAGCGGGCGAAGCATTTTATCACCTGCAACGGTAAATTTTTCGGCGCGAAAAACGAGCTTGCTATCCGCGGATACCTCGCCCGCGCCGAGCAAAGCGAGAATGCGGAACAAGTGGATATGTTTGCCCTGCTCCCAAGCGCGGGCGAAATCAGCGAAAAGAAACGGTTATATTCGGATAAGACAAACGCGCTCAAAGCCCTTACGGGCGAGTTATAATCGCAAAATGACGGGGGCAGGTACGAGGCGAATGGGAAAAGGAGAGAGAAAATGCTGTACATATACGACGGTAGCGAAAACGGATTTTTGACGGCGTTTTTAACGGCGTTTTCGGACGAGCACGCCGTGGTTTCCTCTAAAAACGAACAACTTATTTTAGGGCTAACGCCCGTGTTCGTGACAACCGACCACGCCCGCGCGCAAAAGGCGTTATTAAGACTCCGCACTTTCGACAGAGAGGTTTCGCACGACCTTGCGCTGTTGCTCCGTTCGGGAGAAACGGATAGCGAGCAGGTCGCGTTTGCGTATCTACGTTATTTAGCGACGGAAAAACGCCCAGTGCGCAATCAGTTTGCCGTTGAGGCGGTATTTCGGGCGGTGGAATATATGCGCAAAATCGGTTTGGAAATACACCGTTTCCACGGCTTTATCCGATTTATGGAAACGGCAAGCGGCGCGCTGTACGCTCCCTTTTCCCCCGACAACGATATCTGCGATTTATTGCTCCCCCATTTCCGTGCAAGACTGCCCGCGTTTCCGTTCGTGTTACACGATACCAAGCGCAAGAAAGCGGCGGTGTACGACGGGAAAAATTCCTTCGTTGCGCCCTTAGAAAAAGCGGAAGTATTATTATCCGCCGACGAAACGGACTGGCAATCGCTTTGGAAACGGTATTATTCGGCGGTCAATATCCCCTCGCGGGAGCGGTTGAAGCAAATGCGGGGGTATATGCCCGTACGGTACTGGCAATATATGCCCGAAAAGCAATAATTTGAGGAAATATTTTAAAAAAATATTTTCCAAGCGTTGACAAACGGCGTTCAAATGGGGTATAATAAGATTATGGCAGAGGCGCCGAGGGTTTTGCCTTTGCCTTTTTTCGTTTTTTTACTTTGACTTTAACCGACAAGGAGATATACTTATGAACCTCGTGTCCGATTACTTCGGCTCTATGGTCTTTGACGACAGAGTGATGAAAAAAATGCTTGCGCCCGACGTTTACAAAACCTTGAAGCGCACGATCAAGGACGGCAGAAGCCTCGACCTTTCCGTAGCAAACGCCGTCGCTTCCGCCATGAAAGACTGGGCGGTGGCTTTGGGTGCTACCCACTTTACGCATTGGTTCCAACCGATGACGGGTATTACCGCCGAAAAGCACGACAGCTTTATCTCCCCCGAATCGGACGGCGGGATTATTATGGAATTTTCAGGCAAAGAGCTCGTTCGCGGCGAAACGGACGCGTCCTCGTTCCCCTCGGGGGGCTTGCGCGCCACTTTCGAAGCGCGCGGCTACACTGCTTGGGACGCCACCTCGTACGCCTTTATCAAGGACGGCGTTCTGTGTATTCCCACCGCGTTCTGTTCGTACGGGGGCGAGGCACTCGATAAAAAAACTCCCCTGCTCCGTTCGATGGAAGCGATTAACCGTCAGGCAATGCGCGTCTTAAAGCTGTTCGGTAACGAAGAAGTTACTTCCGTCAAGACGACGGTCGGACCCGAACAGGAATATTTCCTCATCGACAAAACGCTGTTCCGTAAACGCAAAGATTTGATGTATACGGGCCGTACTCTGTTCGGTGCGAAACCGCCGAAAGGTCAGGAACAAGAGGGGCATTATTACGGCGTTATCAAACCCCGCGTGCAGGCGTTTATGAAAGAACTGGACGAGGAGCTTTGGAAATTAGGGGTTTTGGCAAAGACCGAGCACAACGAAGCCGCGCCCTCACAGCACGAGCTTGCGCCTATCTTCGCCACCACCAACATCGCCGCCGACCACAATCAGCTGACGATGGAAATTATGCAAAAAATCGCTAAAAAGCACGATTTTATCTGCCTTTTACACGAAAAGCCGTTCGATAACGTCAACGGCAGCGGTAAGCACAATAACTGGTCTATTTCCACGAACACGGGCGTCAATTTATTAGAACCGGGGGAAACGCCGAGCGAAAACGCGCAGTTCCTGTTATTCCTTTGCGCCGTTATCAAGGCGGTGGACGATTATCAGGGTATGCTCCGCGTGTCCGTCGCTTCCGCTGGCAATGACCACCGTTTGGGCGCGCACGAAGCACCGCCCGCCGTGGTATCCATTTTCCTCGGCGACGAGCTGACCGAGATCCTCGAAAGCATTGAAAAGGACGAGGCGTACGGCGCGAAAGAAAAAGAATTGATGCGCGTAGGCGTACATACTCTGCCCAAATTCCCCAAGGATACGACGGACAGAAACCGTACTTCGCCGTTTGCGTTCACGGGCAATAAATTCGAGTTCCGTATGCTCGGCTCGTCCGCGTCCGTTTCTTCCCCGAATATCGTGTTGAATACCGCAGTAGCGGAAGTCTTACGGCAATTTGCGGACGAATTAGAGAATGCGGAAAACTTCGAAGCTTCCTTGCACGAGCTTATCAAGCGCGTGATAAAGGAGCATAAGCGTATCATTTTCAACGGCAACGGTTACGACGATAAATGGATTGCCGAAGCGGAAAAGCGCGGGCTTCTTAATCTCAAAACCACGCCCGACGCACTCCCCTATTACGTCAAAAAAGAAAATATCGCGTTGTTTACTTCCCATAAAGTATTTACCGAAAAGGAAATGTACTCGCGCCTTGAAATTTTGTTAGATAGCTATTCCAAAATCGTCCATATCGAGGGCAGAACGATGGTCGATATGGCGATGAAGGATATTCTCCCTTCCGTCAGTGAATATTTACAAACTCTTTGCAACACCGTGCTTGCCAAACAGTCGGTTTGCAAAACGATCGACTGTACCTATGAAACGGAAATGATCGCAAAAATATCCGCGCTTTCCTCCGAAGCGTACGCGCAAGCGAAAGCGTTGGAAAGCAAACTTATTGACGCGGAAAAAACAAGCGACCCCGAACGGCTTGCGTTCTATTATAAGGACGAGGTTCTACCCGCCATGCAGGCGTTGCGCGAAGCGGCGGACGGACTGGAAAATTTGGTTTCGGCGGATTACTGGCCGTTCCCTACCTACGGCGAATTGCTGTTCGGCGTAAGCGAATAAGAGGTTTTTATTATGAGTTTTAACGTACAAAAAACGACGGCGGAAATCGTCGAATGGATACGCGGTTGGTTCGAGGAAAACGGAAAGGACTGTAATGCCGTCGTCGGGATTTCCGGCGGGAAAGATTCAAGCGTGGTAGCGGCTCTGTGCGTAGAAGCACTTGGAAAAGAGCGCGTTATCGGCGTGTTGATGCCCAACGGCGAACAGAGCGATATAGACTGTTCAAAGCAACTCGTCGCACACCTGGGTATCGAAAATTATATTTTCAATATCAAAAACGCCGTGAACGGCGTGTTGGAAGAAATGCAAAATTGCGGTGTCGAAGCAAGCCGTCAATCGCTTGTCAATCTTCCCCCGCGTATTAGAATGTCCGTCCTCTACGCAATCTCGCAATCGAAAAACGGCAGGGTTGCCAACACCTGCAATTTATCCGAGGACTGGGTGGGTTATTCCACTCGCTACGGCGACGCGGCGGGCGACTTCTCGCCCTTGGCGCAAATCACGGTGCAAGAGGTAAAAGAAATAGGGAAATATTTAGGACTTCCCATAAATCTCGTAGACAAAGTGCCGTCCGACGGATTGAGCGGAAAAACGGACGAGGATAATTTGGGTTTTACCTACGCGGCGTTAGACAGATATATCCGCGAGGGCGTATGCGAGGACGAAGCGGTCAAAGCAAAAATCGACCGTTTGCATATCAGGAACGAATTTAAGTTAAAGCCGATTCCCTCTTTTCCTTACAAACCTTAAAACTGAATCCAAAGCAAAAACGGCGGTTCGTTAAAACCGCCGTTTTTTTCGTGGATATTTTATTATTCGTAGCCCTCGCAAAGCTTTTGTAGATTTTCAGAAATAACGGCAAGACTTCTATACATAATCTTTCTGTCCTCGTCGGACAATTCCACGCCTACCTTTTCCAAAATCCCGTTCATTTTCCGAGCGATGGACTCAGCTATCTCTTTCCCCTTTGCCGTCAATTCAAGAGGACTGTTATATCTTTTTTTATCGTCCGAACGACAAAGGATAAGTCCGCTTTTTTCCAAATAATCCAACGATCGGGATATCGCGCCCTTATCCTCGTTGCAAATTTCGCAAAGCCGAGTTGCCGTTAAGCTGTCCAACGTATATAAATAATATAAACAGGAAACGTGCGGACTTTTTAAATCAAACTCCGCCATTTCTTCCGTTTTAATTTTTCGGATACTACGATTGATCGTCGTAATCAATACGGTAAAGGTTTCAAATCTTCCTTGCATAACAATAGCTCCTTGAAAGAAAACGCCCGAAAAAGGGCGTTTTACGATTATTTTTCTTTCGCGTGGAATATAAGACCGATCGTTCCGGGACCGCAATGCGCGCCGATAACGGGACCTACGGGCTGTACGACGATGTCCAAATCGCCAAAGGTCGCTTTAATGTTCGCGACAAACGCGTTTGCTTCCGCTTCGCAATCCGCTTGTAATACGAAAACCTTATATTTGTCCAGCTCCGTGCCCTTAGCTTTCATATACCCGAGCATGGTGGAAAGCGCCTTTTTGAAGCCCTTTGCTTTTTCGATATTGAGGATTTTTCCCTCCTCGTTGAAGTAAAGAATCGGCTTGATGCCCAACAAATTGCCTACTACCTTGGAAAAGCCCGATACTCTGCCCCCGCGGTGTAAATAAGTAAGATCGTTCACGACGAAATAGGTCGCCGTATGTGCCGAAAGGTCGGCGATATACTCGTCTAATTCGTCCATTGTCGCGCCCTCTTTGTATTTGAGTGCGGCGTAATAGGTAACCGAACCGCTACCGAGCGAAATCAGTTTGGTGTCGATATAGCGAATCTCTCTTTCGGGATATTTTTCTTTGAGCTGTGCGATTACATTCTTCATTGCGTTGAAAGTACCGCTCATTTGGTGGGAAAAGGTAATATAATAAATATCCTCTCCGCGCGCCAAAACAGGCTCGAAATATTCGGTGTACGCGTACTCGTTGAGTGCCGCCGTCTTGGCTTCCGCACCGTTCCGCATTTTATCGAAAAACGCCTTAAAATCGGTGTTTTCGCCCATATCGTAGAAGTATTCTTCGCCGTCGATGACGTAGGGCATACGGATTACGTTCAGACCAAGCTCCTTTACCGTCGTATGCCAAAGCTCGCAATTAGAATCGCAAAATAATTGATACATTTGTCTTCTCTCCATATATTATTTAATTTTTTCGTTATCTACCAAAGCGAAAGAAAATTCTCCGCTTAAAGCCAATTTTTCGCCGTTATACCCCTCGGCTCTCATAAAATGGAACGGACCTATCGAACGAATACGCGAACAGGTAAACTCCACTTTATCCCCTACGCGAACGGGATTTTTGAATTTTACGTTATTCATACCCGCATACAGGGTGGTTTTCCCTTTGACCTGCTCCGCCATCAAAAGACACGAGCACTGCGCCGCCATTTCGCAAAGCATTACGCCCGGAACGATAGGATTGTTCGGGAAATGCCCCTGCAAAAAGAATTCGTCGCCGCGCACGGTATACGAACCGGTTACCGAGCCGTCCTCGTTTTCGTGAATTTCATCTACGAGCAACATCGGCTCGCGATGGGGCAATATTTGTTTTATCTCTTCTCTCGTCACTTTCTCACCTTTATTCTACGCGCGAAGCGGCGTTTTTAAGCAACATTTCCGCTTCCGTCGTTATTTCTTCTAAAATTTCTTGGCAGGTCTGCTCCTTTTTCACAAGCCCCGCTACCTGACCGCAAAGGAAAGAACCGTTCTCCCAGTCCCCCTCTTTCACCGCCTTTCGAAGCGCGCCTGTGCCAAACGAAGTAAGCTCCTCGTCCGTTGCCGTAGGATCGCTTTCACGCTCGGCAAACAAACGGGTAAACGGATTTTTGAGCGCACGGGCGGGGTGACCTATCCGTCTGCCGTTGACTACCGTACCCGCATCGTTCGCTTTCAATACTTTTTCCTTGTAAGTCGCGTGTACGGTACATTCCTTGGCTACGAGGAAACGCGTACCCATTTGCACGCCCTCCGCGCCCAGCATAAACGCCGCCGCCATACCTCTGCCGTCCGCGATACCGCCCGCCGCAATAACGGGAATATCGACCGCGTCTACGACCTGCGGAATAAGCGGCATCGTGTTAGCCTCGCCGATGTGTCCGCCCGACTCGCCGCCCTCTGCTACGACCGCCGTCGCGCCGCGTTTTGCGACCATTTGTGCCAAGGAAACGGACGCCACCACGGGAATTACTTTTACGCCCGCCTCTATCCATTTCTTGATATACGGCAACGGATTGCCCGCACCCGTCGTAACCACGGGGACTTTCTCCTCGATCACGACCTCTGCCACCTCGGCGGCAAACGGGCTCATCAGCATTACGTTGACGCCGAACGGTTTATCCGTCTTTTCCCGCAAGCGTTTAATCTCCGCGCGAAGCTGCTCGCCGTTCATATTCATTCCCGCGATAATCCCAAGACCGCCTGCCTTAGATACCGCCGCGGCAAGCTCCGCGTCCGCCACCCAAGCCATACCGCCTTGGAACACGGGATATTTTATGTTCAATAATTCGCAAATTTTGCTTTTGATCATTCTCTGCCTCCGTGCATACTTGCACTGTTATAATCATACCATAAACTTGTTGCATTGTCAACAAGATTTTTATAAAATAAGCGGAAAACGCCCGTCAAGGCGTTTTTAAGGGGTTATTTCGTACCGAAAAGGCGATCGCCCGCGTCACCAAGTCCGGGGAGAATATAACCGTTTTCGTTGAGTTGTCTATCCAAAGTGGAAACGTAAATCGTAACGTCGGGATGATTTTCCGCCACCCGCGCAATCCCCTCGGGCGCACCGATGATTGCCATAAAACGGATATTTTTACAGCCGCGTTTTTTCAAAAGGTCGATCGCGTCGCACGCGCTTCCGCCCGTCGCCAGCATCGGGTCAACGAGTAAAACGAGCTTTTCTTCTATCCCGTCGGGGAGTTTACAATAATATTCCTTGGGTTCTAAGGTTTCCTCGTCGCGGTACATACCGATATGCCCCACGCGAGCGGCAGGGACGAGCGTGTGAATACCGTTTACCATTCCCAAGCCTGCGCGCAAAATCGGCACGATTGCGATGGCGTTGTCTTTAATGACCGTTTGTTCACATTCTTCCAAAGGCGTTTTCACCCGCTTTTTCACGGTAGGCACGCCCTCTTTTAAGCACTCGTAGGTCATAAGCGTAGTGATTTCCTCGATAAGCTCGCGAAATTCCTTCGTGGAAGTTTTTTCGTCGCGTAAAATCGCGATTTTATGTTGAATCAAAGGATGATTAAAAATGACTGCGTTTTTATAGTTTTGCATATCCTTTCCCCTTTCGTTTCTATCGGTTCTATTATAACACAACACCGCTCCGATTTCAAGCGTTTGGCGGTACAAAACGAAAAACGCCTCTATCGAGGCGTTTTTCGGCTTTCAGTTTCTTAATATTTTAAACTACTTCTATACAGCGGAATCTCCACTTCCATCATATACCGTACCTGCTTTATTTTCCATTCGATATACGGCTTGTCGCCCGCGTAGCCCATAGACGGCTCGTACCCGATCACGGAATCTCTCTCCGCAATTTCGATACACTTTTTCGCGTTTTCTATCTCGGCTTTCGCTACCGCCTCGGCATTATTAAGCAATTCTGCTATCTTACTTCTGTCTTCCTCAATTCTCAACTGTGAGCGGATAAGATATATTTGCTTCACGTGGATATCCGTGATAAGTACCGTTACGATATATTCGGCGTAATTGATAATTTCCGTGAGCTCGTCGTTGGGCTGGGGTACGGCTTTCAACAACCGTAAACCCTTTTCCATCAGCTCGACCATCGTTTCCAAAATCTTGATTTCGGGACGGATACGCACGCCGTGCGAGGGATATCTGCCCTTGTCAAACCCTCGGTATTCGTAGTAGCATATCGAAAGTCCGTGTTTGAGCGCGCCCTGCGAAGGGTCTTCGGGCGGAGCAACGATTTCCTTTAAGCAAAGCGGATAAGCGGGCCCCACGCGCATTGCGCAATACTGTTCCTCATCGTTAGCAGGATACAGGCGGATCGCCTCGCTGAAATATTCGAACGCCTCTACGCATTCTTTGGTATAACCGTTGGAAAAACGGGAAACGACTTTATTTAAAATACTTTCCTTGCTCTCCGCGAAATATTCAAAGCTGCGCTTCTCAATCGCCGTGATAAAGGAAGGCGTAACGCCGTAGTGATGGCATTCCATAATGCCCTGCAAGCCGTATTTCTCGCTACACTCGCAAAGCCGTTCGTATCTGCGTTGCCATTGTTGGGGCATCGGCTCGTAAGGAATCATACCGAAATCCCAAGTCCGTCCCCCTGCGTTCGCTTGTGTGTATAAGCGGATTCCGCGCTGTTTCGCAATCTCCGCTTCGCTGAGGAAATATTCCCCGGGACCTTCGAAAGCAAGCGAATAATCGCATACCATTTCCGTCGTACCCATTACGTCGTAACGCTCGAACATTTCAAAGGTAACGAGCAAGCTAATATCCGTAGGCAGTGCATTTAATAATTTCACACGGTCTTCCTTAGGTGCATAACCCCAGTTATAAGTCCAGAATACGATATCCGCGTCGGGCTTTACACTGCGTATACTCTTTTTCACGAGGTTGAGCCAGTCGGGATAATCCTCGCAGGGCCACCAACCGGGCGAGGGTTTGCCCGTCGGGATATTGTCGGCAGGTTTTTCATAATAATGCTGCGCCGTTACGCGCGGATCGCGGCTAGGGAATTCCACCGATTCCCCCACGAATACCATGCCCTTGAAATCGTGCGCTTTGAAAATCGGCGCATAAATGTCGTAGAAAATTTGTTCGGCGTTTTCCTCGTCAGGGTGGTGGAAATTATTGACAAAGCAATACGCGTATACGTCTAACCCGTAGTTTTTCGCGCGCGCGATAATGTCGTCGAAATCCATATATCCAACGGGACTTTGATTTACGCCTGCCGCGTATACGATAAGCGTGTCGATTCCCTCACGCGCAAGATTTTGCATATACCCGTCGGGGAATACGTCGAAATCGTACGCCGCATGCGCCATACGCGGAGAAAAACGCGGTTTTTGCCGCGTTACGCCCGATTTTAAGTAAGGCGCTTGTCTATCTGTCATTTTGTCTTCTAAATCGTAAATAGCCTGCGCAAGACCTCTTTCGTCGTAGGCGGTAATCGTTACGCCGTTTTCCGTCACGGCGACCTCTCTGCCCTTATACGCGCGCACTTCCTCTGCAATCTCGTCGGAAACCGCGAGTTTTATCTCAACGGCGTTCTCGTTTTTAACGATACCGAGCCCGATAGAAAGGTAGTTTTCCAAATCGCGTTTAGCATTCTCGACTACGCACGAAGTGAACCCGACGAAGCGAACGCCGTTTTCCAACGAAAGCTCGTCTGCAAGCTTTTCACTTTTTGCAAAACGCAAAGGCTTTTGCGTTTGGTTTAACCGTTCTCTGAATTGATATCTTTTTCCCATATCGCACCTTTAAAATTTTTAAGCAAAACTCGCCCCTTTCCGCGAGCCGCTATATTATTTACTATAATATAGCAAATTCTTTTGACTTTGTCAATCGCCGTTAAAAAAATATTTACGAAAATGAAAAGAGATTTATGAAAGTGCAAAAAGTCTTATATTTACTTTGAAAATCCACCACCTCCACCAACGCGCAAAAAAACGCCCAAAGGCGTCATTTCGTGTGGTGGAGGTGGTGAGGGTTTGCCCTTTGGGCAAAGTTTCGTCGCTCGCCTGCCGTCTTAAAATTTCCTTACTATACCCTTTCTCGCTCCTCGCGTGAACTCACGATAATGCGTTTTACTTCGCAATCCACTACCTCCACCAACACGCAAAAAAACGCCCTTTCGGGCGTTTTCGCGCGTTGGTGGAGGTGGTGAGAGTTGAACTCACGTCTTACGCGGCTGCCAAAAAACTTTCTACATACTTAGTTTATCTTTTTTTCTTACTTCCGTGACGCGGGTAAACACGCTGCACGAACCGCAGAAAGCTGAATAATCTCTAAAAAACACTTCCCGATTCTTTAAAGATTTTTCCGTCTTTTTGACGCCGTGACCCCGACCGACGGATAAATCGGGCACGACGATTCGTTTTAAAACGAAGTTACGCTGCAAGAGCGTAGTTTGCATTTCTATCTGCATTTAAATTTAACGGATCGTTTTTACGCAGTCTTTCCATCTGCGGTATGCTTATCCTTTCGCTCACCGGCAATCGAATCCGGAACACCCCCGTTTGCCTGCTCGCTATATTATTATACACACTTTTTATAGAAAAGTAAACCGTTTTCGTACGTTTATTTTTTCCACGTCGCTGGCATAAACAGCACTAGTATCGGGAATACCTCTAATCTCCCTATCAGCATATCGAAAATAAACACGAGCTTCGAAAACCACGAGAAATCCCCGTAATGCCCCGCAGGACCTACCGCGCCAAGCCCAGGTCCGACGTTATTGATCGTCGCTGTTACGGCGGTGAAGTTCGTCGTCATATCCTGACCGTCCAACGCAATTAACAACAGCGATAACACGAAAACAAAGAGATAAGCTATTAAATACCCGTTGATACCGCGCACGACTTCGTGCTCGACCACACGCTTATCTACCGTAATTTTTTTCACTTGCTTGGGATGCAGCATACGCTTGGTTTCGTGTGCCGCGCCTTTAAAGAGCACTACCCAACGCGACACTTTTATTCCTCCGCCCGTGCTTCCCGCGCACGCGCCCACGAACATTATCATAACCAAAATGGATTTAGAAAATGCGGGCCACAAATCAAAGTTCTCGGTTGAAAAACCCGTCGTGGATATAATGGAAGCGACCGAGAACGCCGAATGACGTACCGCCTCGCCCGTCGTGTAGGCATAATTGATACTTTCCGTAATGCAAAGGTTGACCGTGATTGCCGTAATCGCGACCACGACGATACCCAAAAATACGCGCACTTCCGTATTGAGTGCGTCCTTGAATTTACCGCGGAGCACGAAATAATAGGACGCGAAGTTAATGGAAAACACGACCATAAATACCGTAACGACTACCTGCGAATAAGGCGAATAACCGCCAAGTCCGTCAGCTCGCACGGAAAATCCGCCCGTACCTGCCGTCGCGAACGAAATATTCAGCGCATCAAACGCGGGCATATCAAATACAAGCAGAATAAATTGCAACACCGTCAATACCGTATAAATAAGATACAGTATACCCGCCGTCGAACGCATTTTCGGTACGAGCTTGCTCACCGTCGGTCCGGGGCTTTCCGCTTTCATAAGATTGATATTATTCCCGCCGCCGCAAAGGGGCAAAAACGCAAGAATAAACACGAGGATACCCATACCGCCTATCCAGTGCGTAAAGCTCCGCCACATTAAAATACAGCGCGGAAGCGCCTCTACCTTTTCGCTCGAAAGCACGCTTGCGCCCGTCGTCGTGAAGCCCGAAACGATTTCAAACAGCGCGTCGATATAAGTAGGATACGCGCCCGAAGTATAAAGGGGAATCGCGCCGAATAAGCTCAAAAATATCCAACTGAGCGCAACGATAACGAAGCCTTCTTTTGCGTACAACGAAGTGCTTTTCGGCTTGCCAATCAACAGTAAACTCCCCGCCGCCACGCAAACGATTGCCGTTGCTAAAAACTCGACGAGTTCCGCTTCTTGATAGACAACCGCCGTGAGTACGGGTACGAGTAAAAAGATTGCCTCGAAAATAAGTATCCAGCCGATTGTTCTTTTGATAATTGCGTAATTCATTTATCTTTCTCTTTTTGAAAACCGTTATTTCAAAACGTCCGTTACGTCGTGCAAAGCCAGCTTCGACACGATAACCACCGCGTCCCCTGCTTCTATCGTATCCTGACCGCGAGGAATAATCACTTCGTTTCCGCGGGTAATGGAAGCGATTAGCACGTCCTTTTTAAAACGCAGCTCGCTGAGCGGTTTGCCCGTAATCGGCGAGCAATCTTTTACGATAAATTCGGAAGCTTCTACTTTCCCGGGAATAATATTATACAGCGTTTCCATATTGCTTCCCACCGTATTGTTCATTGCGCGCACGTAGCGCAAGATATAGTCCGCCGTCAGCGTACGGGGACAAACGATGGTGTCAAGGTCGAGCTGTCCGACTACGCTGCCGTAATCGGTGCGGTTGATTTTCGTTATCATTTTTCCGCAACCCGCGCCCTTTGCGAACACGGACAAAATAATGTTTTCTTCGTCCAAATCGGCAAGCGCAACGAACGCCCCCGCCTTGCCAAGTCCCTCTTCCATAAGCAAATCGTGGTCGGACGGGTCGCCGTGAATAACCACTGCTTTCTCCCATTTAGAACAAAGTTCCTCACAAGCCTTTATATCTTCCTCAACGATTTTAAGGGAGATACCCGACCGTTCGAGGATTCCGCAAAGATAATGGGTAATCACGCCGCCGCCTGCAACGAGCGCGTTTTTGATAGAATGCCCTTTATAGCGGATATTCGTGAAAAACTCGTTGGCTTTTTTCGGCGAAGCAACGATGGACACGATATCCTTTTCCGCGAACACGAAATCGCCGTTCGCGATATACGCCTCCTCGCCTCGCTCTATCGTGCAAACGAGGATATCCGCGTGGTATTTCATAACCACTTCCTTGACCGACATACCCGCAATCAAGCTATCCTTTTGTAAACGGAATTTGATGAGCTCTACCTTACCCTTTGCAAACGGTTCGATTTTGATAGCGGACGGGAAACGGAGCACGCGGGCGATTTCTTCCGCCGCCGCGTATTCGGGGTTAATGACCATTGCCAAACCGAGTTCGTCCTTAAAATAAAGGGATTCTTCGCTGTATTCGGGGTTCTTAACCCGAGCCACGGTATGACAGTGCCCCTCTCTTTTTGCGATAAGACAGCACAACAGGTTAAGCTCGTCCGAGTTGGTAACGGCAATCAAGAGGTCTGCCGTTTCAATCCCCGCTTCCTGTTGCACGGTGTGCGTTGCGCCGTTGCCGACCACACCCATTACGTCGTAGCGGTTGGTAATTTTCTTTACCTTATCCGCCGACATATCAATGACGGTAACGTCGTTACCGTCGTCGTTCAGTTTTCCCGCAAGCGTTCTGCCAACTCTGCCACAGCCGATAATGATGATATTCATACCGTTTTTTCCGCCGCCTCCGTTACCGTATTTTCCGTTGTGGAAACAACGTTATCACCCGTTTCTTGCTTCTTTTTAAGCTTTTTACTTGCTATCTTTTTCAAGGAAGTTCTATGTTCCTCACCCGAAAACAGGCGGGCAAGATTTTTATGGTGTGCGCACCAAGTGAGTACGTTGATAAAGAAAATTAAAAGATACAGCCATACGAGGTGTTCCCTTGCAGGGAAGCCGTCATAGCGTAAAAAGTAAATCACGAGCTGAATAATACTGAACGTGGAAACGCCAAGCAGCGATCCGAGCGACCCCCATTCGGTAAGCAGAATAAACAACACCAAGCAAAGCAGAATAGCAAAGCCAATGAGTAGCCACCACGCGTTTTCGCACGCCAAGCCTATCCAGAAAAGTCCGAGCGTGGACGCGATACCTTTCCCCCCGCGGAAGTGCATAGTGCAAGGGAAAATATGTCCTATTACAACGAACAGTCCGCAAAAATACCGCGCGAAATCGGTAACGGCAACGCCCGTGCCGGCGAAGATATAATCCGCGTAAACGAAATGAACGATGAGTGCGGGAATACCCGCTTTAAACGCGTCGCAAAAGAAAGTGATTATCCCGACTTTCACGCCAAACTCCCGCGTCATATTCATAGTTCCGGGATTACCGCTGCCCATTTTCGTTATATTTTTCTTTTTAATTTTAGAAATGAGCACGGCAAAATTGAAGCAACCGATTAAATAGCATACGATTGCCAAAATCAAAAATTGCCACCAGTTTTGAAAAAAATACATAATTTCTTTTTCCATAGCTTTCGTCCTTGGAAAGGGATTTTAAGTGTTCCTTGCGTGTTTTTTAAACGCTCAACGAGGGGTCAAGGGGCATTGTCCCTTGCGGATTGCGGAGGACGAGCTGCCCGTAAAGAAAGGCATTGATAATGCCTTTTAGGGGCGAGAAGAGAAGTCGGATCGTAGCCATGTCGTTCTGTGAGCCAAGGAG
>JAZNDR010000051.1:0-107548 GCA_045588185.1 Candidatus Scatosoma sp.
GGAAGTTTGAACACCCGATTAAAGCACTTATCCAAAACGAAAGCAACGCGCTTGAAAAGAAGAAATCCTTGCTCAACGTGTTGTTTAATATCGAAAAATCCAACCGCTATGCGGAAACTGTACTTTCTCAAACGGATTTCGACACGTTCCAATCCGCAAAAGAGGGGCAGGGCGCGGAAAACGATTCCTACGAACTCGGATTCAAAAAGACGATTGAGCATATCGCCTTTATGAAAGAGTTTACCATCACGAAAGAGATGGCGGACGACGCGAAAGCGTCGGGTATGGGTACGAATATGAAAGCGAAACCCAAAGGGTTTGTACGCGCATATTACAAGACCAAAACCAAACTCGGCGCGTGGGCTCTTGCCAACGGTACGCAAAAAGAGGGCGTTTTCAGCAAAGCAAAGGTGGATTTGACGACGGGCGACGGGCTCGCGCTTTTCAGCGGTGCACACCCTTTCGCGCAAGACAAGTTTAAGGGCAAAACCCAAAGTAACTACTTCTACGGCGCGGATATTTGCAAGGACACGGCGGCGTTTGAAAAGACGCTCAACACCCTTGCAAACAAAATGCGTAACTTCAAAGACGAAAACGGTGAAACGATGGAATACGTACCCGACGTTATCGTATTGCCTTGCAACCGCCCCGACTTGGAGGCAATCGTCAAGAAAGTGGTAGGCTCCGAACGCACGACCAACACCGATTTCAACGATATTAACACCCAGTATGGAAACTGGACTATCGTTATTCTTTCGGGCTGGGAAACGACGGACGATAGATTTATGCTTATGTCGAGCGAGGCAAACAAGCAACTTATGGGCAATATGTTCTACAACCGTGTTGCGCTTGATATTCAAAACGAAGTGGATATTCACACGCGTAACTTCATTTGGAACGGCTACTGCCGTTTCGGTTGTGGCTTTACCACGTGGAAACACATTTTGCTTGCCGTGCAATCCAGCTCGGCTGTAACGGGCGCAACTAACCTTGCGTAAAAAACACTAAATATCCTGCTTTTCTATGAACACGTTTTTAGCAGGTAAAATTTGGGCGCGGCGCGTCGTTATGAGAGGCGCGCCGTGTTTTTCCCAAAAGGAGGTTTGATTATGACAGTGGAGGAATTATATAGCTCCGTTGCCCAACTGGGCTTTGAAACCACGCTTGAAAGCGACGAAAGATTTTTCTTTGCGGCAAACAGGGCAATCCTGCAAGTAAACCGCGTCAAACCCGTAACGTCCATTTACAAACTTAATCATTTTCCCCTTGATAATCTTATCGAGGGCGACCATTTCGAGCCTGTATGTAAAGACAAGGAGGCTCTTATTTTCGTTGCCGAACGCGCAAAAAGTTATTACTTTGAGTGTAACGGTAACGGCTCCGTAATTATCGAAAAATCAACCGACGGCGAGGCGTGGAGCACGATAGGCAATATCGCTCTTTCTTCCCCCGACGGACGGTTTATAGAATATAAAGGATTTATCCTTGACGGCGCAAACCCCGTTGACGAGTGGGTGCGCCTGCGCTTTATAGGCGATTACTTGTATTACGTGCAAAACGTCGCGTTGTATGGCTCCCTTTTGAGCGCGGAAACAAAGGATATTCCCGTATATGCAAGAAATACGACGTATGATATTGCCAGCCTCACAAACGATTTTATGGCGTTTGTGTGTCCTCCGATTGCGGACGCAAAAAGGGGTAGGGCTTTTGTTCTCAACCAAGATTATTTTATCGAGGAGGAGGGCAAAATCCTTATTCCTGCGTCCGTAAAAGGTGTTTTTGATATTTGCTATAATCGCAAGCCGCGCGAAATAACCAGCGAGGGGCTGGAAACGGGCGAAACAATCGACTTAAACGAGGAACTTTGTGCAATCCTGCCCAACCTTGTAGCAAGCTATATTTGGGTGGACGACGAGCCCGACAAGGCGACGTACTACCTTTCTCTTTACAGGGAGCAGGTTGCGGAAATTACTGCACGCGCAAAGGATATGCGACCTTTCGTGTATCGAAACAAAACGGGGTGGTAATATGAAAACATTTTTAAGATTATTAGGTTTTCTTCTCTTTTTGCTTGGTTGCTTTGGCATAATGACGGCGTGCGCTTTTCAAATAGTGCTTGTTTTTCAACATTATGGGGTTATAGGAACAAACGGCTATGCGGTTAAACATTGGACTATGTGGCTTTGGTTGTCTTGGGTTTTATGGATTCCGAGTGTAATTATCCATAAGAAATTGGGGGATTTGTAATGGCTTATTCTTTCAAAAAAAAGGAAAATATCGGGAATAAAACAACCGAATACAGCCGTTATTATTCCGCCTTTCGCGGCGTGGACTTTTCCAGCGACCATACGCAAGTGAACGAATCGCGCCTTGCCTACCTTGTCAATATGTACAAGGACTATCAAAGCGGACAGGGCGAGGCGTTGGAAACTGTTGCAGGCTTTCGTCGTCGGGCAAAGTTTAACGACGGCGAGGTTTTCGGCATTTTCTATTTTAAGTGCGAAGTAGATGGAACGGAAACGGAGCGCGTGCTGGTACATAGCGGGAAAGGGCTGTTTTTGTGGCATAATTACCCGTATTCGATAAATATTCCGACTGCCACGACAATCGTGGCGCAGGAGCCGAATAACGCGACGACTGTGGGCGAAACGGAAATAAAAACCTACGTGCAAACGCTGGGTTTTCCTTGCGAGGATATTATCAGCCTTAAAAACGAATCGGGCGAAGATATAACCGCAAACGCGACCTATGACAAAGCGACTAACACGCTTACCTTTACCAGCTCGATTGTGGAGCAGGGCGAAATGCTCGAATTGAGTTATTACGAGGGTGTTTCTCTTTCGTCCGACACGCTTTTTACGGATATGAACGAACGCAAAAGCGCGTCGTTTATTTGCAATAATCGCCTGTATATCATTGACGGAAAAAACTACCTTGTGTTTGACGGAAAAACGGTTGCGCCAGTCAAAGATAATGCGTATATCCCTACGACGTATATAGGGATTATTCCGTCGGGCGAAAATGCGGACAACGGCACGGAGCACGAGCCGCGCAATATGCTAACGCCGAAATTCAAAACTACCTTTAAGGCAACAGGCGACGCTACGGAATATTTCTTGAACGAAAACGACCTTGATTCCGTCCTTTCGGTAAAGGTTTACGGGGAGGAATTGACGGCTGGAACGGATTACACGGTGGATTTGGCGAATGGTAAAATAACGTTCAAAACCGCACCGAAGAAACCCGAAGAAACGGCAATGAAAGACGAAAACGGGAATTATATTCCCTTTGACGGCGCAGGAGCCGTGCCCGATAGTACAGGGGAGGGGAAATACCTGCCTTATGAGGAGGGGCATTTCGGGGTTGAAATTACCGCCGCGAAAACGTGGACGACGCTGGACGGCGTAAAGCAGGAAACGGATATAGCGGACATTATTTCGGGCTGTACGTTATGTACGACGTTTGACGATAGGGTTTTCCTTTCGGGAAACCCGAATTACCACAATCTTTTGTTTTGGTGCAGGCTCACGTCGGGATATGCAAACCCGTCCTATTTTAGCGTAATAGACTGGGTGCCCGACGGCGTAGGTAGCGCGCCCATTACGGGGCTTATGTGCGTTTCCGATACGCTTATGGTGTTAAAAGCCGATACCCAGCAGGACAGCTCTATTTACTTTCATACTGGGGAAACGGGCGATAATATCGCAACGCGCGTTTATCCGAAAAAACAAGGTTTGTCGGGGCTTGGGTGTGTAGGCGCGTGCCGAAACTTCCTTGACGACCCGATATTTATATCCCGTTTAGGCGTGGAGGGCGTTTCCCAGCTCAAAATTGCGGCGGAGCGTGCGAACGAACACCGTTCAAAGCTGGTGGACGCGAAACTGGTAAACACCGACCTTTCCAAAGCGTGTTTGGAAGAATGGGGCGGCTATCTTTGCTTATTGACGGAGGGTAAAATCTTCCTTGCGGATAGCAGGCAACGCTATACCGATATGACGGGGGCAATGCAATACGAGTGGTATTACCTTGAAAATATCGGCGTGTGGGATAACCAGTATAGAGAGTATAAGTATTCCAGTTTGATGGCGGAAGAATTAAAGGGATTGAAATTTACGCACGAGGGGCAAGAGTACGAAATCGAGCTTGCCGAAAGTGTATTTTTCCCCGATATTTACGAAACAAAAGACCTGCGCGGAACGGTTGCTAATGAGCCCGACGGCGACGGCGCAAACACTACGGAAATTTATACGCAGGTTATTGTAGCCACTATCGGCGAAGTGCAATATCCTATCCAAATCGCCTATACAATTCACGAAATCGTGAAAGACGATGGAGCGGAAAGGCACGCGTATCTTTGCGAAAGCAGGGGCAATTATACGGGCGGTATTTTCCGCAAAGCAACAGTTTTGTGCAGTATGAGCGATAACCTGTTTTTTGGGTGCGAAAACGGCGTTGTGTGCTCGTTCAATTTCGACCAGCGCGACGAAAACGGCGAATTGCCGCCGCAGGCGTATCACTTCGACAACAGGACGATTTTTTGCGGTTGCGCGACCTTGATGGATAATTGCCAAATACCGCACCTTACGAAAAGCACGATAAAACGCTCTACCGTGATAAAAACGAAATCCTTTAAGAACAGCGCGGCGAAAGTAAAGGTACGGACGAATAAAAAGCCGTATGAGCAAATTGCCCGTATAAACAGTAGTTTGTTTTCGTTCAACGACGTGGATTTCTCGGATTTTTCCTTTATCACTTCCGACCAGTCTTTGTTTGCGATAAAAGAGAAAGAAAAGCAATGGGTGGAAAAGCAGTATTATATTTTTTCCGACGAATATTTGAAACCTTTTTCCCTGTACTACATTTCCTATCGCTATCGCGTAGCTGGACGATTCAAGAACTAACAGGAGGACAGTATGGCATTAAAAAAGATACAAAAAATCACGAATAAGCAAATAGCTGAAAAAGGCGTGCAAGCCCTCGCGGATAGACCGAATTTGACAGGGCAATACGGGGCGAGTGGGTTATCCGCCACCCAGCTTAAAGCGTGGTTTGATAAACTCGCAAGCTACCTCGCCGAAAAAGTAAACGAAGTGGCAACCGTGATTTCCAGCGACGAGGCGGCAAGTTATATTCGTGTATGCTTGGACGAGTACGACATAGACAATTTTGGCGACCTTGTAACAGCGTTTAACGACGGCACTTTCGCGGCAAAGGTTTTACAGGCTTATCCGTCGGCTGGCTCCGAAGTAAAACAAGCCTTGCAAACGATTATCAATGCACACGCGGCGGATATAGCAAACAATTTTTCCGCTATTCAATCGCTTGGCGAAAACAAGGTTGACAAAATTAAAACGCAAGCGGCGTATAAACGTGCATATATCATTATGCCCGATGGTACGCAAGGAACAGCGTATATCTCGGTGGAGCCTATTACGGGAAACATACCGCTTTATACGGGAGGCGGACAGCTTTGTGTTGCTGTTCCTATGCACAGTAGCCACGCAACCAACAGGGGTTACGTAAACGAGCAGGATAATATGTTGGGCTCAAATGTGGAAATTTCAATTAACCCCAACACCTATGTTATGACGTTATCCTTAAAAAATACTTCTGGTGTGGTATTGAGTACGGCGACGGTGGATTTACCGCTTGAAAGTATGATAATCGGGGGCAGTTATGCCGACGGCGTTTTATCGCTTCGTATCAAGAACACGGACGGGCACGTGGACGATAATGTAATAAATATCGACATTTCCGACCTTATCGACGGGCTCGTAAATATATCCACTTTCAATAGCGGTGTGGCTACGCTTAACGCTCGTATTGACGGCACGAATAATAATTTGCAGGCGTTTATCGACGAGGTGGATTTGAGCAAGATTTACGCACACGCCGCGTTTCACGCCGAAGAATCGGAGGGCGCACGTAACTTTATTCGCGGTGGCTCGATTGATAGGCGTTTCAAAAAGATTGAAATGGAGGGCGGTACCAGTTTAGGATTATCGCTTGATACAAGCAACTATAAACTGACCGTTAGCCTTAAAAACCGAAAAGGCGAGGTGTTGAGCGCAGGAACGGTGGATTTACCTATTGAAAGCCTTATCGCCAGCGCGTCGTATGCAAATAAAACGCTTACCCTTAAACTGCAAAGCGGCGACACGCTTAATATCAACATTGCGGATATTGTAAGTGGTTTAGTGCCCGAAACGCGGACTATTAACGGCAAGACGCTTGCGGTTGATATTGTACTTACCGCGTCCGACGTGGGGGCGTATAGCAAAAGCGAAACGTATTCAAAAGAGGAAACCGCCACACTTATCGGCAGGGCAAAGCAAGAGCTTACAATCGCTATCGACGAAAAAGAGGTTGTGGGGTATGCTTATATGTCGTCGGAGGCGGAAAAGGCAAGCGGCTTTATTATAGGCGGTGCCATTGACCGCCGGTTTAAGAAAATCGAAAAGCGACTTTCCGCGCTTGAAATAGAAACAAACGAATAACAGGAGGATTCAATAATGTTACTGGAAAAAACTAAAATTTACGGCGTTGACGGCGTGGGCGGCTCCACGACCACCTTAACGCGGACGGACGGCTCGGTGGGGCTTGGCTATACGCGAGGTGCAAGCGAAATCATAAGCGATTTTGACCGTTGCTATCCGTATTGCGAAATGCAAGAAGTGATGGACGAAAGTGGAAATGTGTTTATCCGTATTCCCAAATTCTATACGAAGATTACACCTAACCCCGACGGCACTTTCAAGCACCAAATTTCGGGGTGTCGATACGACGGGTTTGGTACGCTTTTCATTGATGGAAAAGGCAATGAAATTGACTATATTCTCGTTGGTAAATACGAGGGCAGTTATAACTCGGAAACGGGCAAAATGTGTTCCAAATCGGGCGAAACGGTTAAGGTAAGTATCAATATTACACAGTACCGCAATTACTGTAAAGCAAACGGCGAGGGCTACCAGCAATACGATTTCCTTATCGACGCGATACTCAAAGAGTTGTTTATGATTGAGTTTGCTACCACGCATTGCCAGTCTATTATGTCGGGCTTTACAAACGGTAGTAATACCGCCGCGCTCATTACGGGGCATACCGATTGCGTGGCTACGCCGTCGGGCTCGTGGAATACTGGGCATACGGCAACTGACACGGAAGATTGTACGACGTGTAATACCGACGGCTACCACGCTTGCAAATATCGCGGCATTGAAAACCCGTTCGGGAATACTTGGACGTTTTGCGACGGTATCAATTTTGACAAGGAAAAGATTTACGTTTGCACCGACCCCGAATACTATGAGGCGAATAAGTACACCGCGCCTTATACCTATATGGGCAACAGGGTAATGACAAACGGCTATATCAAGAAAATAACGCCTTTTGCAAAAAATCCGCTTTTAGGGTATGTAACGGAAATTGGCGCGAACGGTAACACCTATTATTCCGACTATCATTACCAAGCCGAAACGGGTACAATCCTTGTCGTCGGCGGTCTTTGGTCCTACGGCGACCGTGCTGGTTTGTGGTGTTGGAGTGGTGACAGCGACGCGGCGCGCGCGTTCGGTATCTTTGGTGGGCGCCTTTGCTATAAACCTCTTTAAGAGAGGGATTATTAAGGGGGAAACCTCCCCCTTAATGTATCAATTAAACAAAAATTATAAGGGTAGCGTGTGCAATCCCCCTCCTTATCGTCGGCGGTAATTGGAACAACGGCGACAATGCTGGTTTGTGGAATTGGAATGGTAACAACGACGCGACGAACGCGAACGGTAACATTGGTGGGCGCATTTAATCTAAAATCTTATTCATTATGAGCACGCGCAATCCGTAGCCCTTGCTAAAAAACACTTCACAAAGAGGACGGTTTAGTAGGTTTATTCTCGAAAGACCGCAAGAGGATTAAAGTTTATTTCTATGAAAAGGGTAGGTTATTTATACGAAAAAATGTGTGATATTGACACGGTAAAGCTGGCAATAAGAAACGCGGCGAAAGGTAAAAATAACCGCCCTTACATAGCAAAGATACTCGGCGATATAGATTACTACGCACAGGAAATATTGGATATGTTACGAACGGAAAACGTGCGATTATCCCCAAATACGTATCAAAATATTTTCGATACGTCCTGTATGAAATATCGCTTAATAACGGTACCGCGTTTCTATCCCGACCAAATAATCCATTGGCTCGTTGTAATGGCTATTCAGCCAGTATTGGAGCGCGGTATGTACCGCTATTGTTGCGGTAGTATTCCAAATCGCGGTGGCATAGACGCAAAGGCTTTTGTGGAAACCGCGATACAAGACGGGAAAATGCGCTATGTAGCAAAGTTGGATATATCCAAATTCTTCAACAGCGTAAACCCAACTATCCTGCGTTCTATGTTTGAAAGAAAGATTAAAGACCGCAAAATGCTTTCGTTGATTGAAAAGGTGTTGCGGAACGGAGGCGATTGTTTGCCGATAGGGTATTACACGTCGCAATGGTTTAGCAATTTCTTTTTAGAGGGGTTAGACCATTATATCAAAGAGCAGTTGCATATCAAATATTACGTTCGGTACGTGGACGATATGGTGCTTATAGATTCAAACAAAAGAAAATTACACAAAGCGGTAAAAGCGATTAACGAATACCTGCATACGATAGGGCTATCCCTAAAATCCACGTGGCAGGTTTGGAAACTGCACAGCCGCCCGATTGATTTTGTCGGTTATAGATTTTATAAACACAGGACGGTATTAAGGAAGAAGATATTTTTTCGCCTATGCCGCCGCATAAGAAAAGTGAAACGCACAGGGCGCATATCGCCCCATCAAGCAATGAGCATACTTTCTCTTTTGGGGTGGCTATCCCATATTAAAGCGCGTGAGTGGTATAAAAAGAAGATTTACCCGTATGCGCCTAAAAATAAACTTAAAAGAATTGTGAGCAATCACAGTAAAAAATTAAACGGAGGTTTACATTATGGTAAAGGTATTCAGCAAAGACAAATGGCTGGAATCGGCTAACAAGCAAAAGGAACAGGGTATTTTGTCGCAAAGAGAAATCGACGACGCGCAGGAAAACTGGGTAAACGCGCTCGATGGCAAGACCTATGAAGAAATTGCCGTTGCCGGTTGCGACGCAATGCGCGACGACTGGTTTATCGTTCGTTAAGGAGCGTTGCTATGAAAATGGAATACGGTTTATTTAACAGCGCAAAAAAGGGGTTTATCCTTACAAGAAATCCCGAACTTATCAACGACGACCTTATTATCGCCTTTACGGGTGCTCCGAACGACGCAACGGCTATTTTTGAGAATGAGGCAGGCAATTCCTTGTATAGACAGTTGAACGACGAAACCTGCGCGATTCCCGTTGAGTTTCTCGTGGGAAATGTAAAGGTGGTTGTGGCGACGTTGAACGGCAAAGCGGACGCGCCTAAATATAAGTGTGAAAGTATTTACACTAAACGCGTTTCCGATGGTGTATTGATTTGCCCCAACGGCATTGATATACCTATGCAAATTATCGAAATTTTCAGCGAAATTCAAAAAATCAAAAACGAAATGGTAACCTCGTCAAGAAAGCACGACGACCTCAATAGAAAGGTGGATAAACTGCTCGACGGTTACGACTTCGATTAAACAGGAGGCAAATTATTATGAAAGCAAAAAGATTATTTACGTTGAGCGCATTGCTCGCGGTAATGTGTTTAGTGGTTGCGTTGTTTTTCGGCTCCACAATGGGCGCAAAAACGGCAAAGGCGGAAGAAGTGGCGGACGGAACGACCTACGAGGTTTCAACCGAAATAGACCAAAACGACGCGTTAGAAACGGAAGATACAGGCGAAAAGGAACACACCGTTTGGACGCGTTTAGGCGAATGGTTTTCCCATAACTTTCTCGAATTTCTTTCCAGCGTGGACTTGGTGGCTATGGCTGGCTGTATTACTGCTGTTATCTTTGAAAGAAAATCGAATAAGAAACACAACGAAGAAACGAAAACCTCCATAAAAGAGAATACGGAGGAAATGAAACGAAATACTGCCAGCAACGACGAAGTATTAAAGGTTGCAAACCTGCTTATTGATAGCACGAACGCGCTGGCGGCAAGCGAAGAAAAGCGCGACGTGAGCGTGGAACAGTTGCTATTACTTAATAAGGCGGTTTTGGAAATCCTTGTAACGGTTTACGTCAACAACAAGAATATTCCGCAGGCAACGAAAGACCTTGTAAATATGAAATACGTTGCCGCAATTAAAGGCGGTACAAGCGTAACGCCCGACGAGGTAAAAGAAGTATCGGAGGGATAAGCTATGAAGAACACGACCAAAGGAAAGATAATCAAAGGCACGGCGTTGACGATTGACGTGGCGGCTCCCTTGATTACCACTATTTGCCAGTTTCCCGTGTGGGTGGAAAAATCCTCGTCCGCGACTGTATCGGGCATATTTTTGGTGTTTGCGTTCCTTTCCTGCATACCTTTCCTTAACCAAATCAAAACGTGGTTAAAATCCCCGTCCGTGCCTGTTTTATGGTGCGTATTTTTGGTTTTATTTACGCTTTTGCGTAATATCATAGACCAAATGTGGATTATATGCCTTGTCGGCGTTATATCGAACTGCATAGGCTCCGTGATTTACAAGGTGGGCAATACGGTTGCGGCAAAACCCGACGCGAATAATAGCGGAGGTGGTACCGTATGAGCGATAAGATAGGGCATATCGAGAAAGCGGCTCCTGCGCCCGATAATACGCCGAATAACGGCGGTTTGGGCGGTGCGCTGGATAGTATGCGCGAAAGCAAAAATAAGGCGATAAAAGGCTTTATAAACAACAAAGGGTTATTCGTTGGGATAATCCTTGTGTTTATTGTAATCTTGGTATTTACGACTAACGTAAATTTCCAGTCAACGGCTGAAATAATCAAGTTGAGTTTGGTTATATTCGTCTTTATATTTTGCTCGTATTCTATGTATGTAAACTGCGCGGATAGTGGAACGAGAGCAGGGAAAAATACAAGCCAGTATATCACGACGCAGGAAGAATACAACGTGATTAAAAAGCGCATTATCGACGGAAACAACCAAATGCGATTGAGTGAATTTTGCCGATATTACATAGACGACGAACTGAAAAATGCTCGTAAGGATATTTTGGACGGCGTAGGAATCGACTACGACGAATACCTTAAAATATGGGTAGGCGCGGACAAAATAACCATAGAATCGGACGACAAACTGTCGCAAGGAAAAAAGGCGGCAATAATTAAAGCAAACGCAATAAAGCCCGTGAAACTTACCCCCGAAATGATAATGAAGTGTGGGCGCGGTAATAAGCGTCGCGCGCCTCTTGGGGTGCGCCCCGAAACGCTTAAAAAGGTAAATTACGGGGTAAAACTTATCACGACGATAAGCACGTCGTTATTTACTTGTATGCTTGCTTTGGAGGTAATCAGCAATCCGTCTTGGGCGACATTTGCGGAGCTTTGTATAAAGCTGTTGATGGTAATTTTAAGCGGCTTTACGGGCTATAAAATGGGGTATGAAAATATCACGGTAAACACGGTAGATTATATCCTCGACCAAACGGATTTACTTAACCAGTTTGAACAGTATTTAGGTAAATATCCCGTTCCCGTAGCGGAAGAAGTTGGGGAAGAAATTACCCCCGAAAACGAAAAAATAGAAGTGGAAACGCCGTCAGCTTGATGGCGTTTTTAATTTTCAAAAAATTTTAGAAAAAAAATCAAAAATAAAAAGTTGGTTATGCAAAAATTTTTATTTTTTCAAAGTTGCCTATGCAAAATCTCTAAAAAAATTTTAAGGAAACGCGGAAACCCTTATAAATAAAGGCTTTTTTATTATGCAAACACTATGCAAATGCACAACACTTGCAATGCAAATGCAATGCACTTGCATACGGGTTGCAATGCAAATGCAATGCAAAATTATGCAAATCAAATCAAATCAAAGGTAAATGATTTATATATTAGTTACTTATATATAGGGAATTTTCTTTGAGAAATATATAAATCTTTGACTGGCAGGTAGGCAGGAATGAATTTAATTTACGCCTGCGCGCGCTGGCGCGCGTGCTCCCTGCCTGCTGTCTTTTTTTGTTAAAAAATCTTGAAAAATTTGGAAATTTGTGTTATACTATTTTTAGGAGGCGCAAAATGAGAGGCATAAAATATACAGCAAGAGAGAAAGAAAAAGCCTTGAAAATGTGGCTGGTTGAGAAAGTGGACGTTATGAAAGTAACGCGGATTTTCAAGTGTACGGAACGGAGCCTGTGGCGATGGAAAGCAAAATACGACGGCACAACGGAAAGTTTGCAAAACGGGTCGTGTCGTCCTCTTACGCCGCACCCGAACGCGCACACGCAGGACGAACGGGAGCATATCGTCGAGATATTAAAAGAGCACCCCGATATTACCTACGCGGAGGCGTTGGGCGAGTTGCGGACAAAGTACGGCTATTCTCGTACATATTTCGGCTTTTACCAGTATGTCGTTAAAAACGGGTTAAGACCGTCCAAAGAAGAACGAAACCACTATGTACCCCAGCCGTACTTTACGCCCGAAATGCTGGGCTTAAAATGGCAAATGGACGTAAAATACGTGCCTCTTATTTGCAATATCGGCGAATTTGCCGAAGAAAGATTATACCAATACACAATGATTGACGAGGCAACGCGCGAGCGATTCCTGTACCCTTACAAGGAAAAGAGTAGCGCGTCAACGGTGGATTTCGTAAAACGGGCGATTTTATATTTCGGCTACGTTCCCGAAACGATACAAACGGATAATGGCACCGAATTTACAAACCCGAAACATACGAACGAGGGGAAAGTGCACGCGCTTGATAAACTATTAAAGCGTTTGCGTATCGACCATAAACTAATCCGACCTTATACGCCGCGCCATAACGGCAAGGTAGAGCGTTCCCACAGGAGCGACAGCGAGGGATTCTATAAAATCCTGCGTTTCAAAACCTTTGAGGAATTACGCGAGAAAATGCGCGAGTGGAACGTGCGCTATAATAACCGCCCCCCATTCCCAACTTTTAGACAGGAACGGCAAGCGGAAGTGGTGGAGCCCGATTCAAAAGAGAAATGACCTGCTGGAAATACTCAAAGAAAATCGGGAAGAAGAAACCGAGTATAAAGTACGTTTCATAAAACAAAAAGCCGCGTAAGCGCGTAAAACTCAATTTATAGCCCTACTTTTTCACGGGTAGGGTAATTATCCTGTGCGCCCAAATGAAAATGCTTGACTTTTTCGGCGAAAATTCATATACTTGTAATGTGGATTTTTTGAAAGGGCGTTATTTTTATGCCCTAAAATCGGGGTTGAAAAATGGAAAAAATAAAAAAATTAAAAAAATTTCAAAAATTTTCAAAAAACCCCTGCGAAATGATTGACAAATATCAGTTTTTTTGCGGTCAAACTATTGATAAATGTAAAAAAAAATGCTATAATAATAGAGTATAGACAGGAGGTATATAACCTTTGCGCAATAAAGAGAAGAAAGAAAAAGTTAATAAGAGGGAATCCGATTTAGTTACGAAAGAAAGCCTGAGCGCGGTATGCGCCCTGTTTTCGTTGCTTGCACTTTTGATTTTATTTACCAACTCGCTCGTATTCGGCGAGGTTATCGGGGGCACGATTCACGCCTTTTTGACGGGCGTATTCGGGTATATGGCATACCCCGTGCTTTTGGGTGCGCTGTACTTATCCGTGACTTCCTTAATCGGGAAACGGTTTGTAAAAAACAGACGGGCAGGTACTTATATTGCGTTGACCGTCATTTTTATAGCTCTTTTGGTACATACGGCAATTACCTATTCGTGGGCGAAAGAGGGGTATCTCGCAAAATGCTTTGAGGCAGGCGAGGCTTTCCCCGCCGCAACCGCCGCAGGCTGGCTGGGCGGATTGCTTGTTTACGCACTTTCGTCTATTACGACGGACGTCGGGTCCATCGTTATCTTTTCTCTATTGATTTTGTTTTTCGGGTATCTTTCCTATATCAGTATTAAAAAGGGTAATCCCCAAAAACAACAAACGGAACAAAAAGCGGAAGCCCAAAACGCACCCGTTGAAATCCCGCTTTCCAGCGTGTCTAAGCCCGAGGAACAGCCGATGCCTGCTCCCGCGCCCGTTGCGCAAAACGCCTATGCGTACAGCGAGGTAACGACTCCGCAACGCCCCGCGTTTACCCTGTCGGACGAAATGGCACAAGCGGAAAACACTCCCCAAGAACCCAAACGGGAAAGCACGGCGTTTTCGCCGTTCGGCTTTGGCAGAGATACCGTGGAAACGGAGAACGATACCGTTCGCAATACTTACGAAAACAGCCGAGAATTTTTGTTCGGCTCTACTCCTGCGGAGAACTATAAACGCAATCTTATTTTTGATCCCAACGCACGGGTAAATCAACGCCCGTCCGTCGATCCGAGCGCAAACCCGTCCGTATCGGTCGGTTTTACGCCGTCCTATTCCGAATCGTATCAAGCGTCCGTCAACGAGGGAAGCGATAGACCGTTAAAAATCGTGTCCGACGGAAATTATACAGGCGAGCCGTACACGCAAGAGATTGCGCCCGCGGAAACAATCGAGCCGTTACGTCCGATCGAAGAACCGCCCGTAACGCCGCAACCTACCCTTTCTTATCCCACTTACGAAGAACCGAAAGAGGAAGAGGAAACCTATTATACCGACCGTGAAACGGTGCGCGAAGAAGAACTTATGCCTACTCGCGACGGGGAATACAGCCGTCACGATTATATGGATTTATTCTCTCCCGCCAACCCCAACGTATTCGGTAACGACGAGGCAGGCAGAGCGATGGCGGAAGAAACCTTTTCCCGCCGTACGGAAGAAGAACCCGAAACGGAGCGTACCTTCTCCCGCGAGGACGAGCTTTCCGTGTTTGACCGCAATCCCGAACCCTTGGAAGAGAGGGGCAGAAACGCCATAGATATATTTGACGAAGAAGAAACGGTAGAGGAAGACCCTTATACTTTGCGCGATTCGTACGACGAACCGCAAAGAGGGGGATTTGAAACGGAGCGCGAAGTCCGTCGTTTCGTCGAGCCCGCGCCGATAGAAGAAAAGCCCGAGCCCGTACGCCCGCAACCCGAGCCTACGCCCCCGCCTCCCCCCAAGCCCCGTGTGATTCGTCCTTACGTGCGCGTTCCTCTTGACGACTTTGATTGCCGTGACGTAGAACCCACGCAAAACCACGAGGAAGTAGAGGAAACGAAAGCGAACATTATCGCAACGCTTGAAGAATTCAAGGTAACGGGCGCGGCGATTGCGTCCGTAACCTTTGGACCGACCGTTACACGCTATAACGTAACCATTCCCCGTAACATTTCTCCAAGGAAAGTCGTTGCGCTCGATCAGCCGATCGCGCTCAGCTTACATTCCAACGGCGTAAATATTTATCCCAACTACGAGGACGGCGTCGTTAGTATTGAAGTGCCGAATAAAGACAGACAATTCGTACAGCTTGGCTGTATGCTTGCAGGGGATACCTTCGTCAATGCCAAATCCTCGTCCATTATGTTCACGATGGGTAAGGACGCAGGCAACCGCAAGGTCTACGGCGATATTTCCAAAATGATACACTTACTCGTGGCAGGCTCGTCCGGCTCAGGTAAGAGCGTATTCTTGGGCTCGCTTATTATTAGCTTGATTTATAAGTATTCGCCCGAAGAATTACGATTGATTTTGATTGACCCGAAAAAGACGGAATTCGTTTTATACAATGACCTTCCGCATTTGATGATAAACGAAATCATTACCGACGCAAACAAAGCGGTGCAGAGCTTGAACTGGGCGATAGGCGAAATGAACCGCCGTTACGGACTGTTTGAAAAAATGAGCCGTGCGGGTACCTACGTCGTCAACCTCGACCAATACAATTCTCACGTGGAGAAAGCCGAACGCTTGCCGAAAATCGTCATCATCATTGACGAGCTTGCCGATTTAATGCTCGCGGCGAAGAAAGACATTGAAGACCGTATTCAAAATCTTACGCAAAAGGCGCGCGCGGCAGGTATTCACCTCGTTGTAGCAACCCAACGCCCCTCGACGGATGTTATCACGGGCGTTATCAAGAGCAACCTGCCTACCCGTATCGCATTCGCCGTGGCAACCGACGTTGACTCCCGCGTTATTCTCGACCAAACGGGCGCACAAAAATTGCTCGGTAAGGGCGACTTCCTGTACACGATGCAGGGCATTAACACGCCCGTGCGTGTGCAGAGTGCCTTTATCTCGTCCGAGGATTCGCAACGGGTGGTAAATTTCATCAAAGCCAACAACGAAGCCTATTACGACGAGGAAGCGACGGCGTTTATCAACAATTCAAGAAGCGGAAACGAAGGTGGTTCTATGGGCAGAGGGGACGAAATCGAGCCCGTCTACATCGACGCTTTGCGCTACGTTATCCTCAGCAACAGCGCGTCCATTTCCCTCATTCAGCGTAAATGCTCGATAGGCTATAACAAAGCGGGGAAAATTGTCGAATGGATGGAGGATATGGGCTACATATCCAGCTTTGACGGCGCAAAAGCAAGAAAGGTGCTCATCACCAAAGAGGAGTTCGAAAGCAAATACGGCTCTCTTTGATACCACTTATAATTTTAAGTAACGCGCGTGCGCGTAAAAGGCAAAAGCATGTTATCAGGTAAAATTTTCGGAGTAATTTCCCTCGGTTGCGATAAAAACCGCGTCGATACGGAAAAACTCCTCGGCTTATTAAAACGAAAGGGCTGCGCGCTTACAGACGACCTTTCCAAAGCGCAAATACTTATCGTCAATACTTGCGCGTTTTTGCAATCGGCGAGAGAGGAAGCAATCCAAACCGTTCTCGAAAGCGCCGATTATAAACGCGGTGCTTTGGAAAAAATAGTAGTAACGGGTTGCTTGCCTCAAAAATTTATCAGCGAGCTGTTTGAACCGTTGACGGAAGCGGATATCTTCCTTGGTATCAACGATTACGAACGGATTTTCGAAGCGTTAGAGGAAAGTTACCGTAGCGGTAAAAGAGTAAATTTCGTGGGGACGGGCTCGGACGGCTATTCGTTCGACCGCGTTATCACGACGGACGAGCATTACGCGTATTTAAAAATCGCAGACGGCTGTTATAACCACTGCACCTACTGTTTAATTCCCAAAATTCGGGGCAAATACCGCTCTTATCCAATGGAAAATATTGTAAAAGAAGCGGAAGAATTAGGCGAAGTGGCAGAGCTCATACTCGTAGCGCAAGACACCACGAGATACGGGGAAGACCTGTACGGCAAAAACCGCTTTGCCGAGCTAATCCAAAAGCTTTCACAGCTTGATAATATCCAAAAAATCCGCTTACTTTATTGCTATCCCGACGTGATTAGCGACGAGCTGATTGAAGAAATCGCCACAAACGATAAGGTTTTGAAATATATAGATATTCCCTTGCAACACTCGGAAAACAGAGTATTAAAGCTAATGAATCGCAAGGGCACGCGGGAAAAATACCTTGCACTTTTTAAAAAGTTACGCGCGCGTATTCCCGAAATTGCGATACGCTCCACCTTTATCAGCGGTTTTCCCTCGGAAACGGAAGCGGAATTTGAGGCAATGCAATCGTTTTTAAAAGAAGCGCGCCTGTTCAATTGCGGTTTTTTCGCGTACTCACGCGAGCCGGATACGGCGGCGTACCGAATGAAAGGACAGATACACCACGCCACGAAAAAACGGCGGGTAAAAGCGTTATACCAAACGCAGGAACGGATATCGGCGGAAATCCTAAACGGCTTTGTCGGCAAGAAAATAGAGGTCGTTTGCGACGGTATCGACTATGAAAAAAATTGTTTCGTTGGCAGAGCGTATTTTAACGCACCCGACATCGACGGAAAAGTTTATTTTAACGCGGGGGAGGCAACCCAAGGCGAAACCTACCTTGTGGAAATCACCCGCGCGGACAGTTACGATTTATACGGTAAAACGGAGGATTATATATTATGAATTTACCTAACAAAATTTCCTTAACGAGAATTTGCATGATACCCATATTTGTGCTCGTATTCTTTTTAGACGGCGTATTGCCGTTTAATTACGGTATCGCGGCAATCGTTTTCGCCATCGCGGCTTGCACGGATTTTATCGACGGCAAAATCGCCCGTTCCCGCGGACTCGTTACCAACCTTGGCAAATTCCTTGACCCCATCGCGGATAAAGTGCTTATCGCCACGGCAACGGTATTATTATTGACAATGAAAAACAGCTTGTTCGCTATGCTTGGCACAGCGGAAAACGCCGTGTATATCGCTTCCGCAATCGCAATTTGTATCATTTTAGCAAGAGAATTGATTATCAGTGCATTCCGCCAAATCGCGGCGGCAAACGGAATCGTAATGGCAGCGGAAAAGCTTGGAAAATACAAAACCGCTTGTCAAGATTTTTCCGTATTCATTTTAATCTTAGCGGCGGATATTCCTTCGACGGCAGGCGTTATTGTAGCTTGGGTCGGGTTTGCGCTCTTTGCTTTGGCAACGGTACTTACCATTTGGTCGGGCATTTCCTACGTCGTAAAAAATAAACAGGTTTTAAAGGATAAAAAGGACTAAACCCTTATGAAAAATGCGTGCGTGATTTTAAAAAATGAAAAGGGAGCGGACGAAAACGCGATTGCCTCGCTTTTCGACGCTTTTCGCGCGCAAGGCTATATTTTCGACGAGGTGCGGACGCTTCTCAACGCCGACACGGAAAAGCTCCGCACAGTATTAACCGAAGGAAAAAAGGAATACGAAAACCTCTTATTGCTCGCGGATAAATCGCAACTATCCGCGGTAAAATCAGCGGTTTCGCTTTCGGGCGTTTTTAAAGAGGATTCCTTCCAAGGCACAATCGACGGCGCAGGTGTTTTTAGCGATAAAACTAAATCGTTGCTTTTACTCTCTTTTGACGGCACGGAAACGGGAACAGGATATTTTCAAAGCGTGCTTTTACCCTATTTACAGCGCAAATACGGCAAAAAAACGGATAGAACGGTCATTCGTTCGATAGGCGCAAACGAAGCGCATATTCGCTCGCTTTTAGCGAAAGCAAAGCTCATCGACGGCGGGCAAATGCAATATTTTCACACGCGCCGTTACGATGAGGATATCATTGAAATTCTTTACGACGAAAATATCTCTAAACGCTTGGAAAGCGACGTGCTTCGCGTTTTTGCCGAGGGACTCGGCGATACCGTATACGCGCTTGACGATACGCCGCTTGGTGAACAGCTCGTGCGGTTACTTAAATTACGCGGTAAAAAAATCAGTGTTGCGGAATCGTTCACGGGCGGTGGAGTCGGTAGACGAATCGTATCCGTATCAGGTGCAAGCGAGGTGTATTTCGAGGGCTTGAATACGTATGACGAGCTTTCTAAAATGAAACGCTTGGGCGTAACGGAATATACCCTTCGAAGCTACGGCGCAGTTTCCGATCAAACGGCGTACGAAATGGCGGCAGGGCTGATCGCAACGGGAAATTGCGATATATCCGTTGCCACGACGGGGCTTGCAGGACCTAAAACGGATCGTTCAATGTTGCCTGTGGGGCTTTGTTATATCGCAGTCGGAACACGGGAAAGAGTATTTGTTTATCGTTATAAATTCGACGGTACGAGAGAGGATATTACGGAAAAGGCAATCAATTATGCGTTATTTTTAGCGTATAAACAGCTGAAAACGATGTAGAATATATATTATAAGGAAATAAAAAACAGGAGATATACTATGGCAAACGAAAAAAACACGGAAAAAATGAAGGCGCTCGACGCCGTATTGTTGCAGATTGAAAAACAGTACGGTAAAGGCTCGATTATGCGCCTTGGCGATGAGGCGGGAAACACGGAAATCGACGTCATTCCTTCGGGCTGTTTAACGCTCGATTTGGCACTTGGAATCGGCGGTTTTCCCCGCGGCAGAATTATCGAAATCTACGGTCCCGAATCTTCGGGTAAAACGACAGTCGCATTGCACGCAGTGGCAGAAGCGCAAAAAATGGGCGGCGTTGCCGCTTTCATCGACGCAGAACATGCGCTCGACCCCGTTTATGCAAAGAAGCTGGGCGTAAATCTTGACGACCTTTACGTTTCCCAACCCGACACAGGCGAACAGGCGCTTGATATCGCAGACGCGCTCGTAAGAAGCTCCGCCGTCGATATCATCGTCGTAGACTCCGTTGCGGCGCTTACGCCGAAGGCGGAAATCGAAGGGGATATGGGCGATTCTCACGTCGGCTTGCAAGCACGCTTGATGTCGCAAGCACTTCGTAAATTGACGGCAATCGTCAATAAATCCAAAACCTGCGTTATCTTTATCAACCAGCTCCGCGAAAAAGTGGGCGTTATGTTCGGTAACCCCGAAACGACTCCCGGCGGTAAGGCACTTAAATTCTATGCAAGTATCCGTTTGGACGTAAGAAAAATGGACGTTTTAAAGGACGCAGAGGGCGCGATGGGTAACAGAACGAAAGCCAAAGTGGTAAAAAATAAGCTTGCGCCCCCTTTCCGTCAGGCAGAATTCGATATTGTATTCGGCGAGGGTATTTCGCAAGAGGGTTGTATTATCGACACGGGCGTACAGTACGAAGTTATCGGCAAGAGCGGTTCGTTTTTCAGCTATAACGGCAACAAGATTGCGCAAGGCAGAGAGAAGCTTCGCACCTATTTAAAGGAAAACCCCGAAATTCGTGCGGAAATTGAACAAAAAATCCGCGACGCGTCAAAGGGTGTAAAGGACGAAGCCGAAGCGGAAGCCGAGGAATAAAAACAAGTTTTTTATAAGAAAAAAACAAAAATGCGGGAGGCAGGTATGCGTTCTCGCATTTTTTGTATAAATTATTTTCCGTTGATAGCAAGTATTTTCCATCAAACAATTGACTTTTTGAAAAATATATTGTAAAATAGTATTCGATAGAAAAAATTATAAGTCGGACTTATTCCAAAGTTCCGTTGAAATAATGGTTTTATCAATTTAATTTTAATACAGGAGGCACAAAAAATGCACAATTTTAATTTGAGCGTCCTGTTTCTCTCCACCATACAGACGGGGATAGCCGTTGCTATCGCCGCCGTAGCCTTGGTACTTGGCGCAGCCGTAACCTTTTTCGTATTAAAAGCAAACGCGAAAAAGAAAGTCGGCAATGCAAAAGACGACGCTGAAAAAATCGTAAGCGATGCAAAAGCGGAAGCTGAGCAAATCAAAGCCCAAGGTAAAGAAGAAAGCAAGAGAGCTTTAAAAGAAGCCCTGCTTGAAGCAAAGGAACAGGATTTAAAATTAAGAAACGAGTTCGAACGCGAAACGAAAGAAAAGAAAGCAGAGATCCAGCGCATGGAGCAACGCTTGACGCAAAAAGAGGACGCGCTCGACAAGAAATCGGAACTGCTCGAACAGCAAAAGAGCCACCTTTTCAAAAAGGAAGAAGAAGTGGTTGCTTTGCAGGAAAAACTCAGTTCTCAACACGAACTGATGATTCAAGAGTTGGAAAAGGTTGCACAGCTTACGCGTGAAGAGGCGAAGCGTTTGTTGACGGAAGAAATCCTCGACAGCACCCGCCACGACGTAGCGATACAGGTGCGCAATCTTGAACAACAGGCAAAAGACGAAGCGGATATGAACGCGAAGAAAATCGTTGCGCTCGCCATTCAAAAATGCGCGGCGGACCAAGCTTCGGAAATCACCGTTTCCGTCGTACCTTTGCCCAACGACGATATGAAAGCCCGTATTATCGGGCGTGAGGGTAGAAATATCCGCGCGCTTGAAAACGCAACGGGTATCGAGCTTATCGTAGACGATACGCCCGAAGTCGTTATTCTTTCGGGCTTCGACCCCGTTCGCCGTGAGATTGCCCGCCTTTCGCTTGAAAAGCTTATCAACGACGGCAGAATCCACCCCGCAAGAATCGAAGAAACGGTAGAAAAAGTATCCCGTGAAATGGATATCCAAATCAAAGAAGCGGGCGAAGCAGCGGTATTCGAGGCAGGTATTTTCGGATTACACCCCGAACTTATTAAGCTTATCGGTCGTTTGAAATTTAGAACCAGCTACGGTCAAAACGTTTACAAACATTCCGTAGAAGTGGCGACGCTTGCAGGACAAATGGCGGCAGAGCTTGGCTTGGACGTTAATTTTGCAAAACGCGCGGGCTTGTTGCACGACATCGGTAAAGCGGTCGATCAGGAACAAGAGGGCACGCATATTCAAATCGGCGCAGACCTTGCGAAGAAATATAAAGAAAACGCAAATATCGTCAACGCAATTATGGCGCACCACGGCGACGTAGAACCCAAGACGATTGAAGCCGTGCTTATACAAGCGGCTGACGCAATTTCCGGCGCACGCCCGGGTGCAAGAAGAGAAACGGGTACGAACTATGTGAAGCGTTTGGAAAGACTGGAAGCAATTGCTTCGGGCTTCAACGGCGTAGAAAAGAGCTACGCGATCCAAGCGGGCAGAGAGGTGCGCGTTATCGTCAAGCCCGAGCAGGTGGACGACGCGCAGGCATTGTTCCTTGCCAAAGATATTGCGAAAAAGATTGAAACGGAGCTTGAATATCCGGGACAAATCAAAGTCAACGTTATTCGTGAATTCCGCGGCGTCGAGTATGCAAAGTAAAGAAAGGTTCATCCCCGAAATCTTGTAACGAAGATTTCGGGGTGTTTTTAAAAAAGATTAAAGAAAGTAAAAAATTTTTAAAAATCTAATTGTTTTAACTTGACATTTGCGGAAAATTTCACTATAATGTCATAGTAATCGTTGAGAGAAGATAGAAATGCTGCTATGGCTCAGTTGGTAGAGCGCGTCCTTGGTAAGGACGAGGTCGGCGGTTCAAATCCGCCTAGTAGCTCCAAAACCCGACATTTATGCAAAAATCTTGCATAAACGTCGGGTTATTTGTATAAAGGACAATAGCCGAGTAGGCGAGATTACTCGGCTATTGTTGTAAAAGTTTTTGTCTATTTTCATTTGCTTTGGGTTGTGCGAGAATAACCACAACGCTAACGGAAAATTATTTATAATAATAAAAACTAAATGGAAAACGCCAGTACAAAGGGTACAAGGCGTATTTTGGGGATATAGCATTGATGAAAATTGCTTAAATAAATATCCCCGCGTTTTCACGCGGGGATATTTATTTTGGTGCCGAAGGTGGGACTTGAACCCACACGTTGTCACCAACAACGGATTTTGAGTCCGTCGCGTCTGCCATTCCACCACTTCGGCTTATTTTGGAAAGCTTTATTATTATATATGATGCCGAAAAAAAAAGCAAGCGTTTACAACAACTTTTTTTAACTTTTTTATACTTTTTTTCAATATAATTGCATTTTTAAAAATTAAGCCGTGCAAATGTGTCCGCTCTTTTCGAAGAAAGGCGAATGCTTGTATTGCTTTTGCGTTCGTGCTGTATAGATTTTTTAATTTTTATACATCTATCAAGCAAAAGCAATGAAAAATATTTGCGAAATATGTCGAAATATGTTATAGTATTTACAATTGATTTATTTTTACCATAATATGGAGGATTTTTTAATGCACTCAACAAAAAAGACAAAACTTATTTCGCTTATTATTGCATTATTATGTTTACTAATGGGCGTATTTATCCTTTCCGAAAAGAACTCTGTTCCAAATAGAAAAGCTTTGGCGGAAGGCGAGTATTTGGAAATTTTACCCACAGATTTTGAAGTTACAAGTTATGTGGACAACGGTTTTATTTGTACTATCTATGTGGATTACATGGGGCAAGGCTTGTTACCGCAAAGTACAACAAATAATTTAAAATATGCCACTGAAAATATTTTAATTCAAACAAATTTAGAAACGCCTGTTATGTTGCAATATGTTCGCCCAAATGCAAGTGCTACTAAAATCTTTTTCGAGTTCTACATGAATCCCGAGGATCCCTCGGCGGGTCCGTTTAATGATTCGGTAAATAAATTGATTTTTTATGACGGCTTAAAAATAGATGCGAACTCGAAGTATACCGATAGTTATGCAGGAATCGTCTTTAAGGGGGATACCGTTTTTGAAAAAGACGGCGATACGTGGAAGACTGTCGTTGAAAGTGAAACAACGCCAACGGGCTCGTCCGTTCCATTAAACGGCAGTGAAACGGTAAACGTTGCGTGGAATGACGAACTTGAAAGATTAGAGGCAAAAATTGCTTTGCCGTACACGGCGGAAGCGGACGTTATGTATACGGGAGAAGTTGCGTATGCTATTAGCGGTGCGGAATATTCAAATACCGTCACGGCACAACAGTTCGCAAACGAGGCGGTTTTGACGCTTATATTTGAAAACTCCGAGGTGCTTCGCGCTGGGACGGGTATCAGTTTAACTTTGAGCGAATCGACTTTAACAAGCGAAGAATACGGAGAATTAGAATTAACGGACGAAATTACTTTTTATGGTTATTCGGACGGCGAATGGCTCACGGAAGAGCTTTTAGAAATTCGCAAAGCCGACGGCGCAGAAATCACGGTGGAAAAATTGCCGATGAATACTACCGTTTACACCTTTCCGCAAGCGACGGAAAGAGCAGGGTGTTCGTTCCTCGGTTGGGTATATGAAAGCGGTATGTATCGCGTGGGCGACGAATTGACAATTCCGCAAAACACGAAAGTTTTAACCATAGAAGCTCGCTATCTTGCGTATTCGCTTTTGGACGGAGCCTCCATACGCTACGGAGCAAATGCGGCGGATTCGGGAATTCGCTTTTCCGCCACTTTAACGAGTACAAGCTTTGAGGCGAACGCTGAATTTATTTATTCAATCGGTATTATTTTAATGCCGACGGATAAGCTTGTCCCTGATAAAGAGTTTACTTTGAGTAATTATGAGGAAGATATAGCGACTGGGCATGTGTTTCGTAATAAAGAGGATATTTCTTTTAACGCATCGGGAATATTTAAATTTAACGTGGCAATTGTGAGGTTGCTAAACGGAAACTATAATCGCAGTTTTTCCGCGAGGGTATATACGATTGTTGAATATGAAAATGATAGAGAGTATGTTTGGGAAAATAAGATTGAAAGCAGAAGTCTGTATGAGGTGGCAAGCAATGCACTGAAAGACGAGAATAAAGACACTGTATTTACAAGCGACCAAATAACGCTTTTAAAATCGTACGTAAATTCGATTGCGGATATTCGTTATGACGGAGCGAACGTTATGATTGTAAATGCCACGGAAAGTCCTGCAATCACAGCGGCGAGTGTGCGCATAAGTGTAGACGCAGACGGGAAAGAGATTGTAACCATCGTGGCAACAACGACAGTTGAACGTTTTTTCGGCGTTATATATAACGGTATTCGTATTCACGCAACTCAGCGAGCGGGCGATGGAACGGTTACCATTACGTTTAATCCTACATTGTAAATAGTGAGGTGGATTTTCATGAAAAGATATATACGTAGTATAGTAGAGATTATCCGCGTAAACGATAAAGACGTTTTCACGGATAGTACGGAAACAATCAAGGATGGGGAATACGAAAAAGTAATTACCGACGTTTGGGCGGAGGATTAAGAAATAACGCCGAGGCAATCTACGGTTGCCTCGGCGTAAAATTTTATCGGTTATTCGGTAATGATTTGCGGGAATTTTTCCACTTTGACGGAATCGGGAATGGTATGGTTACTTACGATATAGTCCACGTCGTTCAAAGAACAAAGATGGAAAAGGGACGTCTTACCAAATTTCGTACTGTCGCAAAGAAATACTTTTTTAGACGCGTGTTTTATCATTGCCTTACGGATAACGTTTTCCTCTTCAAAACAGTCGTATATCTCGCCGTCGTTGTTGACCGATTGCGCGGAGAAAAACGCAATGTCGGCGTGGAAGTTTCCGATCATTTCTTCGGCATAATGCCCGACGAGCACCGAACGGTTCAATTCCTGTATACATCCGCCAGTCGAATACGCTGTAATATTGTTTTTAGCCAGCAAAGAAAGGGTGTCGATTCCGTTCGTGATTACGCGAATATTTTTAAATTCTGAAAGATATTCCGCAATAAAGAATGCAGAGGTTGTACCGTCAAGAAAAATAAGGTCGCCGTTTTTAATGAGCTTGATAGCGGCGAGTGCCATTTTCTTTTTTTCAAAGCTGTTGATATGCACGCGGAACGTGAAGCTTGGGAAGAAATTATTGTCATCGTTCAGCTGTGCGCCGCCGTGGGTACGCGTTACAAGTCCTTTGCGTTGCAATACGTTCAGTTTACGGCGAACGGTAGAGGGACTTACAAACAGTTTTTCCGCAAGCTCGTCAATGGTTGCATATTGATTGTTTTGTAAGATTTCTAAAATTTCTCTTTCTTGTTTTTCTTTCATAAATTTGCTCGTTTTGCGGAAAACGTGCGCACAATTTCCGCTTATTTATCCTTTTTTGTTGTCAATGTTACCTGTTTTATAAATTTGCTTTGCTTATTTGCTTATTTATATTATAATAGAATAAAATCAAACTGTCAAGTTATTTTACTAAAAAGGAGCAGAAATGTTTGACGTTATTGTAATCGGTGGAGGCGTGATAGGCGGTACGGTACTTCGTGAACTTACCAAGTATCAGCTTTCCGTCTGTATGCTGGAAAAAGAAAACGATGTTTGTATGGGGCAAAGCAAAGCAAATAGCGGTATCGTACACGCGGGCTTTGACGCTGCAATAGGCTCGTTAAAAGCAAAATTTAACGTACTCGGCAACAAGATGATGCCCAAGTACGCAGAAGAGCTGGGCGTAAAATACGTAAATAACGGATCGCTTGTCGTGGCATTCTCCGAAGCGGAAATAAACACGCTGCACAAGCTCAAAGCCCGCGGGGAAGCAAACGGCGTGTCCGATATGGAAATCCTCGATCAAGCACAGCTTCGTGCGTTAGAACCGAACGTATCCGACGAGGCAGTCGGCGCCCTGCTCGCCAAGACAGGCGGTATCATTTGTCCTTACGGATTGACGATTGCGGCAATCGGTAACGCAATGGATAACGGGGCAAGACTGTATACCGATTTCGAGGTTGTTGCAATCTCTAAAAACGACGATAAATTTACCGTTAAAGCGGCGGATAGACGCGAGGTTGAAGGAACACTCGTAATTGATTGTGCAGGGCTTGCAAGCGGTAAAATAGCGGCTTTGGCAGGCGATGACACTATTAAAGTCAGTGGCAGAAAAGGTGAATATATATTATTAGATAGGGAGAGCGGAGATTTCGTTTCGCATACGCTGTTCTTTACGCCCACTGAAAAGGGTAAGGGTATACTCGTTACACAGACAGCGGATAAAAATATTTTGTTAGGACCTACATCCGAGGAAATCCCCGACGGTTGCACGGATACGACGGCAACGGGATTAGCGTTCGTAATCGAGAAAGTCAAGAAAATGAGTAAAAACCCGCCGTTGTTTAATACGATTACTTCGTTTTGCGGTGTGCGCGCATATTCCGATCGTCACGATTTTATCATTGAAGAGAGTAAAAAGGTAAAGGGTTTGATTCTTTGCGCGGGTGTAGAATCTCCTGGTTTGACGTCCGCTCCCGCAATTGCAAAATACGTCGTGGAAGAGTTGGTTGGGGCAAATATCGTACTTACGAAAAACGAGAAGTTTAACGGTATTCGTAAACCTGAATATTTCTTCAAAGATCTTTCGACGGAAGAAAAAAACGAAATTATAAAAAAAGACCCTTCGTACGGTAAAATCGTTTGCCGTTGCGAGCAAATCACAGAGGGCGAAATTCTCCGTGCTATCAGGGAAAATCCGCCGGCAAAAAATATTGACGCGGTAAAACGCAGAACGCGTGCGGGTATGGGCAGATGTCAAGGCGGTTTCTGTCAGCCGTACGTTGCGGAGTTGATCGCCAAAGAACAAAATATACCTTTTGAACAGGTAACGAAAAGCGGGAAGGGGTCTAATCTCGTCGTGGGGGTGAGCAAATGAAAAACAATTACGATATCGTTGTAATCGGCGGTGGCCCAGCAGGACTCGCCGCGGCGATTGCTGCGTATGATAACGGAGCAAAAAACGTGCTCATTCTCGAAAGAGAAGAACGCCTTGGCGGTATTCTCAATCAATGTATTCATAACGGCTTTGGCTTGACGAGATTTAAAGAAAGCTTGTCGGGGCCCGAATATGCGGCTCGTTTTATCGACGAGGTCAACGCGCGCGATATAGAGGTAATGACAAAAACCACCGTGCTTTCGCTGAGTAACGATAAAAAAGTTACGGCAATCAACACGGAATACGGCGTATTCACGATAGAAGCAAAAGCGATCGTCCTTGCGATGGGTTGCAGAGAACGCAGCCGCGGTGCGCTGAACGTGGCAGGAAGCAGACCTGCGGGCGTATATTCGGCGGGTACTGCGCAAAAATACGTAAATATCAAGGGGTATCTCCCTGGGAAAAGTGTTGTGATACTCGGTTCAGGCGATATCGGCTTGATTATGGCGCGCCGTATGACGTTAGAGGGTGCAAAGGTGCACGCCGTTTGCGAAATAATGCCTTATTCCAGCGGTTTAAAACGTAATATTGCGCAATGCTTGGATGACTTCGGTATTCCGCTTTATCTCAACCATACCATCACGAAAATCGAGGGAGATAAGCGCGTTACGGGCGTTGTGATTTCCGAGGTCGATAAAGATAAAAAGCCTATCAAAGGAACGGAAATGCACTTTGATTGCGATACGGTGCTTTTCTCCGTCGGACTTATTCCGGAAAACGAATTAACAAAATCCGCGGGTATCGAACTTTCGCCCCGTACGCGCGGTGCGGTCGTATATCAAAACCGCGAAACGCTTGTGGACGGTGTGTTTGCTTGCGGTAACGTATTGCAGGTACACGATTTGGTAGACTTTGTTTCCGAAGAATCCGAGCTTGCAGGTAAATGCGCCGCAGAATACGTGTTAAATGGTACAACCCAGCGTAACGCCGTTGACGTTGTAAACGGTAAAAACGTCGGATACGTCGTACCGCAGAAATTAGATAAAAACGCCGATGGGAATGTGAAATTGTTTTTCCGTGTAACAAATACTTTCCGTGATTGCACGATAACGGCAAGGTGCGGAGACAAGGTATTGTTGCAGCGCAAAAAGAAGATTGTCGTTCCCAGTGAAATGGAAACTTTATTGCTAACGAGTGCAAAAATAGCCGAAGCGAACGGCACGATCGAGGTATCGTTGGAGGAGGGAATATGATAATAAAAAAATTGACTTGTATTGAATGCCCGATCGGTTGCGAGATTGAGGTGGGAGTAGAGAACGGAAAGGCGGTTTCCGTGAAAGGCAATACCTGTCCTCGCGGAAAAATGTACGCGGAAAACGAAGTCGTTTGCCCCGTTCGCGTGGTAACTTCTACGATTAAAGCGATTGACGGTACGATGGTACCCGTGAAAACGGATAAACCCGTAAGAAAAAGCGAAATTTTCGCCGTAATGGAAAAAATCAATAAAACAACTTGTTCTTTGCCCGTTAAAATCGGCGACGTATTGCTTGAAAATATTTCCGATGACGCAAACCTTATTGCGACAGGTAACGCGTAAAGGAGCACGGTATGCAGGACTATTTTGGCAAAGACACAAGCGTCTTTATGCAAAAGAAACTCTTTTTGTTTGATATGGACGGCACGATTTACCGTGAAAACGATTTGTTTGACGGCGTAATTGAATTGCTGAATAAAATCAAAAATAAAGGGGGCAGATACGCGTTTATTACCAATAATCCGTCAAAATCGGTTAAAGATTATATCAAAAAGCTTAATCGCCTTGGAATTGTGGGGATAAACGAAAACAACTTCTTTACTTCCGCACAAGCCGCTATTATGATTTTTAAAGAAAAATTCGGCGATAAGCTGATTTATGCGCAGGGTACAAAGTCGTTTATCAAAGAGCTGAAAGCAAACGGATTAAGCGTTACACAAAAATATACGGATAAAGCAAACGCCGTTCTCGTTGCGTTCGACCCTGAAATTACAGGTAAAAAATTGCGCACGACCTGTGAAATTTTAACGAAACACGATTTACCCTATTATGCGACGAATCCCGACTGGGTCTGCCCTGTCGATTTCGGTTCGATTCCCGATTGCGGTTCAATGTGCGTAGGTATTGAATACGCCACAGGTAAAAAACCTATTTTTATCGGAAAGCCTGAGCCGACGATGGTATTAGAGATTATGAAAAAGTTTGGGGTTTCCAAAGAAGAAACGGTAGTTTTGGGCGATCGAATTTATACCGACGTGGCGTCGGGCTTGAACGCAGGCGTGGACGCCGTATGCGTACTTAGCGGTGAGGCAACGCTAAAAGACGTAGAGGAGAGCGAGCAAAAGCCGACTTTCGTTTTAGAAAGCGTTAAAGATATCATTGATATGATTTGATTTTTAAATTTTAGTGTATATATTTATTGTTGCAAAAATAAAATAAAGAAATAATAATATTGAGGTGGGTTAATGGAAAACTGGTTGTTTCAATTAGAAACTTTAATAGGCTTGTTACTTTCCGTGGCGTTGGGTTTTTGTATCGGTTTAGAAAGAAAACAACGCTTTAAAGAGGCGGGTATCCGCACGCATACAATCGTGTGCGTAGGCGCGGCGTTGATGACGATTATATCGACGAATATCGGCAACGGCGACCCTGGTAGAATCGCCGCTCAAATCGTAACGGGCGTCGGCTTCCTCGGTGCGGGTATGATTGTGTATAAGCAACACGAGGTAAAAGGGTTGACAACGGCGGCTGGTATTTGGGCAACAGCGGGCGTTGGTATGGCGTGCGGCGCAGAACTTTACGTCGTAGCAATCGGCGCGGCTGCTGTAATTATCGCCGTTCAATGCGTATTCCACTTGCCTTACCGCATTTTCCGTTCGAAAAAGTATTATTCGGTGAAAATCGAGTTCTTGCGCACGGGCGATGAAAATTTGAGAATTAAAGAAATTTTCGGAACGGATAGATTTAATCACTTGGTTTTAACACGCGACGAACAGGCTCGCGTCGTATATAGTGCAACGCTAACAACGGATAAAGAATTTTCTTCCACACGGCTTAATCAAATTATGGAAGATAATGCTTTCATCACGCTTTTGGAGCGTTGCGACAACGATTAAAAGAGGTATTACGAATGAATATTAACGTTGAGTATCGCAACGAGAGTGGCTTTGCGAATTTTTTTAGCCGAGTAAAAGGCAAGAGAATTGCAGTTATGTACGATATCAACACAAAGCCGTATGCGGAAGATATAAAAGCGGAACTCGCAAAATATACCGCGGCAATTGTGTCTATTGAATTTCCCGACGAGGAATTGATCCCTGCGGAAGATAAATGCGATTACGCGCTTTCGCTTGCAAAAAGAAGCGATTATCTGCTTGCAGTGGGAAGCGGTACGCTCAACGATATGGCGAAATCGGTATCTACCCGTTTAAATATTGAATGCGGTGTCCTTGTAACGGCGGCAAGTATGGACGGGTATTGTTCGAAAGGTGCTGCGCTTATGCGCGGCGGGTTCAAGGTTACCGACGAGGTGCATACACCTAGCGATATTTTGATTGACCTTGATATCGTTCGCAAAGCCCCCAAACTTATGACGGCAGCAGGCTTTGGCGATATCCTTGGGAAATACACCTGTCTTACCGACTGGAAAATGTCGAATGTCGTCAACGGCGAGCCTATCCACGAGGGCGCTTATGCGCTTATGGAAACCGCGCTTTCGGCGTGTGTAGGAGCGTTTGAAGAGCTTACGCAATATAAAGGCGGGGCGATTGCAAAGCTGATGAACGCACTCGTTACAGCAGGGCTTTCCATGGCGGAATGCGGAAATTCCCGTCCCGCTAGCGGAAGCGAACATCATCAATCGCATTTTTTGGAAATGGATTTCGTTCGCCGCGGAGAAAGAGTACCTTTGCACGGCATAAAGGTTGCCATCGGTACGCTCGTTTCTATTGAACTTTATAATTATATTAAGAATAATAAAGTTACATTTAAAGGTTCGGAAGAGGTATATAAGCTTGTGGACGGGCTTCCGAGTATAAATTCAGTTCGGGATATGCTGATAAAAATGGGTTGTCCCGTACGCTTTTTCGAAATCGGCGTTCGTAGAGAAACGATGGAAGAAATGATAGAAAAGGCGTATACCGTCCGTGACCGCTATACCGTATTAACACTGATACACGACCTTGGATTGACGGAAGCCGTTAAACCGATACTTATGGAAAAATACTATTAAGGATATCATTACGCATGAAAAAGCTGATTTGCTTCGATCTTGACGGAACTTTAACGCAACACCGTTCTAAATTAGAAGAAGAAAATAAAAATCTGTTAGACGAATTGGGCAAAAAATATAAATTGCTTATGGTGGGCGCAGGCAATGCGCCCCGTATTTATGCGCAAATGAACGAATATCCGATTGATATTGTCGGGAATTACGGTATGCAAGAGGGTAAAATACTTAACGGAAAATTCACCATTGTCCGTGAAGACGTTACGAAGCCCGATAAAGAATTTTTCCTCAAAAATATCAAGTATTTACGCGAAAAATACGGATATACTGAATATAAAGGGGATACGGTTGAATTTCATTCCACGGGTATGGTAACCTTTCCTTTGCTTGGTACGAAAGCGGAAATAGCAGACAAGCTTGCGTTCGACCCTACCCGCGAAAAACGCAAGGTGCTGTATCCTGAGGTTTTGGAAATTTTTAAGGATTACACGGTATATATCGGAGGCTCTTCATCGTTTGATTTTTCAGGTAAAGAATATAATAAATATGACGCCATTATGAAGTATGCGCGGGAAAACGGATACAAAAAAGACGAGATATTATATGTCGGCGACGATTTCGGCGACGGCGGCGGGGATTCTCACGTGCGCCTTGGCGGACTTGATTATGTAGAGGTTACCCATTATAAACGATTGAATGAGAAGCTTTCGTTTTTGCTTTAAGAAAAAGTCGGCGTTTTTCTATAATTTAAGAAAAATCCTGTTTTATTTGCATAAAAATATTTGACAAATGCTTTTTTTTGTTATATAATAGCTACGTTGTTAGGGGAGTGGCTCAACGGTAGAGTAGCGGTCTCCAAAACCGTAGGTTGCGTGTTCGAATCGCGTCTCCCCTGCCAAACGAAAGCGCCCCGAAGCCGATAGGCTTTCGGGGCGCTTGTTTTTAGAAATCCAAAAGGGGTAAAGAAGATGAAAACGGTAACGCTGTATACCGACGGTGCGTGTTCGGGAAATCCCGGGATAGGGGGCTACGCGGGTATCCTTATCTACGGCGACGTCAAAAGAGAATATAGCGGTGCAGAGGCGCAAACCACTAACAACCGTATGGAAGTTATGGCTGTTATCGTAGGATTGAAACGCCTGAAATATCCCTGCAAGGTAGACGTTTATAGCGACTCGGCGTATACAGTAAACGCATTTTTAAACGGTTGGGTATACGGTTGGAAGAAGTCAGGGTGGAAAAAAGCGGACGGTAAACCCGTTTTAAACGTCGATCTTTGGGAAGAATTGTATGCGCTTACTCAAATACACGAAGTCGTATTTCATAAGGTGGCTGGGCATGCGGATAACGAATTGAATAATCGTTGCGACGAGCTCGCCCGCGGTGCGATTACGGAGCTTCGCAAAACGTTGCCGATAGAAACTGAATAATTTTCATTAAAAAATAGTATACTTTACTATTGATGATTAGGAGCGGAATGGAGAAAAAGACAATGAACAAAAAAACGCTGGGCTCCGTTTTGGCGTTGATTGCCCTTACGGCGGTTTTGATCGTCTTTGCCGTATTATGTTTGCATAATACGGTCTATTCTTTTATAAGAAAATACGCTACCCTTTTTTCTGTGTTGGCAAGCCTGCTTCTGTGCGGATTATGCTTGTTTTCCGTTTGGTTTGTGCTTACCGAAAAACAAACGCTGTTCAAGACGGCAATCAGCGTTTATATATTTTTACTGTTTTGTCTTGTCCTTATATATATTTTACAGAAAACAGGTTTTTTTGTACTTGTTCGCGACGAAAACGCATTCCGCGAATACCTTGCGACCAAAGGGGCGTGGATGCCCGTACTTTACGTTGTATTACAATATTTACAAGTTGTCATACTGCCTATTCCAAGCGTAGTCAGTACTGTGGCGGGACTTGCGCTGTTCGGTCCGTTGAAAACGATTATATATAGTTTAATAGGCATTATACTCGGTTCGATAACAGCATTTTTTATCGGTAGAAAACTTGGGTATAAAGCGGTTGCGTGGATGATAGGCAAAGAAGAACTAAATAAATGGCAAAAAAAATTAAGAGGAAAGGATAACCTCATTTTAACGGTTATGTTTCTTTTGCCGATGTTTCCCGATGACGTGCTTTGCTTTATTGCAGGACTTTCGTCTATGTCGGAAAAATACTTCTTGATTATGATTGTCGTTTCGCGTATCGTTTCCATTTCCACCACTTGCTATTCCATCGACCTTATCCCGTTTAACACTTGGTGGGGGCTTTTGATTTGGGGAATCCTTTTCGCCACAATTATTATCGCATTTGTTTTAATATATAAAAATTTGGATAAGATTCAAGAGCGATTCCAAAGAAAAAATAAAAAATAAATCCTATAATTCGTTTGCTTTTGCGTCATACTGCATATAGCAAACGGATTTGTATTTTAATGACAATATGCGTCCGTTTAACTGAAAATGGGCATATTGTCATTTTTTATGGAAAATTGCAAAAAAACTTTTCTCATACGCTTGCTTTTTAAAAATCGTTGTAGTATAATGTTAATTAGTGGAGAGTTGGCAAAATTATGAAAAAACACCATCTTTTTTAGCCAATTTTTCTTGGAGGATGCATTATGGATAAAATTCAACTACTGCAAGAACGGAAATCGAAGCTTGCAGAAGCGGGAAAGGAAATTCGTGCGGATATCAACGCGATTGCAGACGCGGAAAGCTTTGTCGAATTGTCTGCTTTCAGCTTTTCCAAAAACGAATTTTACGGCGATAACGCCGAAGGCGAAGGGGTAATTACCGGCTTTGCTACAATCGGCGGATATCCGTTCTATATCGTTGCGCAAAACTTCAAAGTTTTCGACGGCGGTATTTCTAAGGCAAATTGTGATAAAATCGCAAAATGCTTGGACGTAGCGGAGAAAAACGGCACGCCTGTTGTGTATTTGCTCAACTCGCGTGGCGTACAAGTGGGTGAAGGCGTCACCGTTTTAGAGGGACTTAGTAAATTGCTTTTAAAAGCGACGCAATTAAAGGGGATTGTTCCCCAATACGCCATTGTCAACGGCGAGGTATACGGCTCGGTTGCAATGCTCGCGGCGATTGCTGACTTTGCGTTCTTTATTGAGAAAAAGAGCGTTTTAGCAATCAACAGTCCTTTTGTTTTATCTGCAAAAGCAGGTAAAAATTTGCCCAAGGAAGAAGTTGGGTGTGCAAAAGCAATCGATAAATCGGGGATTCCCGCTATGGAAATCCCGTCGCTTTCCGTTGCAAAGGAAAAAGTCCTTGCTCTTCACGAGCTTCTCCACGTTGCCTATATCGACGCGGAACTCAATGCGGCTGTGCCCGTTCTCAATGAAAGTGTAACGGCGGAAACGCTTATGAGCATTTTTGAAAACCCCGTAGAGATTTGGGCTGGTTACGAGTCCGAAGTGAAAACTGTGCTCGGCAGAGTAGGGGGAATTTCCGTCGCAGCCGTTGTATTTGACGGTGGGAACGAAGGGGTAGAACTTAACGCGGCAAAGCTTGCTAAAATTAAGAATTTTACCGAACTTGCTTCCTCTTACGGCTTGCCGTTTATAACGTTTACCGACGTGAAAGGTATTTGCCCTTGCGCATGCGTAAATAACAGTAGAGTTATGAAAGAAGCGGCTGAATATTTAGAATTGCTCGATACGCTGGAAGTATGTAAAATCGCAGTTGTTTATAAAAAGGCAATCGGTTTAGGCTATTCGCTTTTTGCTTCAAAATCCGTTGGTTTTGATTATACTTGCGCATTTGCAAACGCGCGTATTGCGCTTTTTGACAGCGTACAGGGCGCGGCAATCGAATTATCGAACGAAAAAGCGGATAAAGCGGCTTTGGCGGAAAGATATGCCGACGAAAACGCCGATCCTATCAATGCGGCAAAAGACGGCTACATCGACGCGATTATCGAACCGCAGTTTGTTAAACAGTATTTGATTACTTCCTTGCAAATGTTCGTAAGGTAAAGGAGGAAAAGATGTTATTCAATTTATTGTCGCAAACGGAAGACCCGTTTCGTAAAGCGACCATAGGCGAGTCTGCGTTATATGCGTTGCTCGGTTTCCTCGTCGTATTTGTTGGAATTGCATTTTTGATTCTTGTTGTATGGTTAGTCGGAAAACTGATGACGAAATCAAATCCCGTTCCCAAAACGAAAGTAGAGGAAGTGCCGAAAACAGCAGAGAGTGTGGCGGAAAGCCTTGCCGTAGCGGACGGCGATGAAATCACGGACGAAACGATTGCCGTTATAACCGCCGCGCTTATGGCGTATTATCAACAAAACAATCCGAAGTGTGAATTTACAGTTAAGAGAATTAAGAGAATTTAAGGAGAAAATGTTATGCGTAATTTTGTTATCACTGTTAATGGAAAATCTTATCAAGTAGGTGTAGAAGAAGTCGGTGCGTCCGCACCCGTTGTTTCGGCAGTTGCCCCCGTTGCTGCTCCCGTAGCCGCACCTGCGGCACCGGTTGCGCAAGCGGCGCCCGTAGCGGCTCCTGCTCCTACGCCCGTTGCAAAGCCCGTTTCCGCAAATGGCGAAAAAGTATTATCGCCGTTCCCTGGACTTATTAAAAACTTGCTTGTTGCGGAGGGCGCAACGGTGAAAAAGGACCAGCCTATTCTTGTGTTGGAAGCAATGAAAATGGATAACGATATCACTTCGCCTTGCGACGGTGTCGTTTCTTTCCAAGTTGCAAAGGGCGCAAACGTAGAATCGGATGCGGTTTTGGCTGTAATCGGTTAATAACGGGGTAGTTTATTATGTTGAATGGTTTGCTCATAAATATCGGCGATATGTTCAAGAATTTATGGGGTTCTTTGGGGTTTAACAGCGGATCGCTTGCTGAAACTTGGCCGAACTACGTTATGCTTTTAATTTCGTTCGTGTTAATGTATTTGGCTATTGTAAAAAAATTCGAGCCGTTACTGTTACTGCCCATTGCGTTCGGTATGTTCTTGATCAATCTTCCCGGCGCCTACGAAGTCGTTTGGGGCACTTATCCCGATGGTTCACACGATTATAATTCGGTGCAAAACCCCGGGCTCTTATGGTATCTTTTCTACGGCGTACAAAACGTAATTTACCCGCCGTTGATTTTCCTTGGAATCGGTGCAATGACCGATTTTGGTCCGCTTATTTCCAATCCCAAGAGTATGCTTATTGGCGCGGCTGCGCAGTTGGGCGTATTCCTGACGTTGATTGCCGCAACGGCTATCGGTTTCAACCTCGCGGCGGCAGCTTCAATTGCGATTATCGGCGGTGCAGACGGGCCTACGGCTATCTACGTAACACAAAAGCTTGCAGAGTTTGCACAATTTAATGGAAAAAGCACCGATTTGCTTTCGGCGATTGCGGTTGCGGCGTACTCGTATATGGCGCTCATTCCTATTATTCAAAAGCCGCTTATGCGTTTAATTGTTCCTAAAAAAGAACGCACGATAAAAATGAAACCGCTTCGTACGGTAAGTAAGGTGGAGAAAATTATTTTCCCGATTGTCGTAACGCTTGTTGTGGGGATTTTACTTCCCGACGCTGTACCGCTTCTCGGTATGTTAATGCTTGGTAATCTTTTGAAAGAATCGGGTGTATGTGATAGACTTTCTTCGCAGGCACAAAACGGCTTAATGAACACCATTACGATTTTCCTTGGTGTTTCCGTTGGCTGTAAGGCGTACGGTGCAACTTTCCTTGCGCCTCAAACGCTCGGTATTATTGCACTTGGTCTTGTTGCGTTCAGTTGTGGTACAATCGGTGGACTTTTGATGGGCAGACTTATGTGCAAGCTTTCCAAGGGCAAAATTAACCCGTTAATCGGTAGTGCGGGTGTTTCCGCCGTACCGATGGCGGCGAGAATTTCCGAGGACGTCGGGAGGGAATCTGACCCGAGTAACCATTTGCTCATGCACGCAATGGGTCCGAATGTGGCAGGCGTTATCGGCTCTGCGATTGCAGCAGGATTCCTGCTTGCTATTATTTAACAATGAGGTAAAAAACAATGGAATTGAATTTCGAAAAAAGAAAAGTAATGCTTACTGAAACGATTTTGCGTGACGCGCATCAATCGCAGGCAGCGACGAGAATGCGTATTGACGAAATGTTGCCCGTGCTTGAACAGTTGGACGAAATCGGATATTACTCAATCGAAGCATGGGGCGGAGCTACTTTCGATAGTTGTTTGCGCTTTTTGAACGAGGACCCTTGGGAGCGTTTGCGCACCTTAAAGGCGCACTTAAAAACGCCCATTCAGATGCTTTTAAGAGGGCAAAACCTGCTTGGCTACCGTCATTATGCAGACGACGTTGTGGAACAATTTGTTGCAAAATCCATTGAAAACGGCGTAGGGGTTATTCGTGTATTCGACGCACTGAACGACCCGAGAAACCTTGAAGTTTCTATGAAAGCAATTAAAAAATACGGCGGCGTTTGCGAAGCAACGATTTGTTATACAAGTGCAATCGTAGACGGCAAAGAAGTATTTACAAACGAATATTTCATTAATTTAGCGAAACAGTTAGAAGAACGCGGTGCGGATAATATCTGCTTGAAAGATATGGCGAACCTGCTTCTTCCATTGAAAGCATACGAGCTTGTAAAAGCTTTGAAAGCGGCTTTAAAACCTACGACAAAATTACATTTACACACGCACAATACGACGGGTACGGGCGATATGGTATACCTGATGGCTATCCTTGCAGGCGTGGATATTGTAGATACGGCACTTTCGCCTCTTGGAAACGGTACCTCACAACCCGCAACAGAGCCCCTTGTCGCAACACTTAAAGATACGCCGTACGATACGGGAATTGATATCAATAAATTGTTGCCTATCATCAAGCATTTTAAAACTGTTGAGAAGCGCTTGAAGGACGATAAGATTCTTAACGAGAAATCCAAAGGCATCGACGTAAATACGCTTTTGTATCAAGTTCCTGGCGGTATGCTTTCCAACCTTATCAATCAGCTTGAAAAAGCAGGTAAAATCGACAAGCTTACCGAATGTCTTGCAGAAGTTCCCAACGTAAGAAAGGATTGCGGTTATCCGCCTTTGGTTACGCCGTCCTCGCAAATTGTTGGTACACAGGCGGTTCTTAACGTAGTTATGGGCGAGCGTTATAAAATGGTAACGAAAGAAACCAAAGACCTGTTTGCGGGTAAATACGGCACGCTTCCGATGCCACTGAACGAGGAGGTCGCCCCGAAGGTATTGAACGGTATTGAAAGAATTACTTGCCGTCCTGCTGACCTGCTTGCGCCTGAATATGAAGAAATCAAGAAAAAGGTAATAGAGCTCGGCTATTATGAAAAGGAAGAAGACGTACTTTCGTACGCCGTATTTGAACAGGTAGCTGAAAACTTCTTCAAATGGAGAGAAGCCCAGAAAAAGGGAATTGATAGAGATCTTGCAAAGAACGGCGTATATCCCGTTTGATTATTACAAAAGATTACTTGTGAAACATTTAATGTGAAACACGCAACCGATTTTTTGATCGGTTGCGTCGCTTTATAAATTTCATAAAGCGTTTGTGAAACTATTTTTGTGAAACTTTTTTAATTTGGTGTTTTAACGACCAAGTGGTCGTGTCATAAAATAGGGGATTTTTTAATGAAAAACGTAATCGTTATCGGGGGCGGAGCTGCTGGGTTAATGGCGGCATACGCGGCGGCAAATAAAGGGCACTCCGTAAAGCTTATCGAAAAAAACGAGAAATTAGGCAAAAAAATATATATCACGGGCAAAGGAAGATGCAATTTTACAAACGACGTTTCCCCAGAAGAATTTTTACAAAGCGTTGTTCGAGGGGATAAGTTTTTGCGCGGTAGTATATATTCTTTTTCTTCGCAAAAAACGATAGAGTTCTTTGAAAATAACGGCTTATCCGTCAAAATTGAAAGGGGAAACCGCGCGTTTCCTATTTCCGATCATGCAAGCGACGTTACTAAAACGTTGGAAAAAGCTTGTAAAAACGCGGGTGTTTCCATTGTTTTAAATGAAAAAGCAGAAAAAATTGTAATAGAAAACAGTTCTATGTCTGACATAGGTATTATACCACGCATAGTAAAATTGCAAACGAATAAGGGTATATATCCTTGCGACGTTTTAATTGTTGCCACAGGCGGATTAAGTTATCCATCAACTGGTTCAACAGGGGATGGATATGAATTTGCAAAAACCTGCGGACATACCGTAACTGATTTAAAATGCGGGCTTTGCGGTATAAATGCCGAGGGTACAATGTATAAAGAATTGCAAGGATTGGCGTTGAAAAACGTGGCACTTTCTATTAAAAACGGGCAAAAGACCGTCTATCAAGACTTTGGTGAGATGCTTTTTACACATTTCGGCGTATCTGGACCGATGATTTTATCAGCGTCTTCGGTAATCAACCGTTTACCCTTAAGCGCGCTTGGCGTTACGCTTGATTTAAAGCCTGCCATTGACGAACAGACTTTGGATAAGCGTTTGCTTCGCGATTTCGATAAATATAAAAACAAACAAATTTCCAACGCTCTTTGCGAGCTTTTGCCTCAAAAGCTTATTCCGTTCCTGCTTTTGTTTAGCGGTATTCCCGAAAAGAAGTCCGTCAACGTTGTAACAAAAGAGGAAAGGGGCCGCCTTGTGTATTATTTAAAAAATTTCCCTTTAAAATTCAAAAGTTTGCGTGGCTTTGAGGAAGCAATTATAACTTCGGGTGGGGTAACTTTATCGGAAATTAACCCTAAAACAATGGAAAGTAAAAAGGTCGCAGGGCTTAAATTTTGTGGCGAAGTCTTGGACGTAGACGCATTCACGGGCGGGTTTAATATGCAAATTGCTTTTGCGACGGGATATGCGGCGGGAAATACAATCGAGTAAAAGGATTATTTGTAGTTTAAAACGCAAAAGACTTGACGAAAAATTTTTTTCACGCTATAATATATAGAGTAATAAAAAAGGTTTTGGAGGCAAAGAATGACAATCATTCGTGGTGCGACGACGGTTGAGAAAGATTGTAAAGAGGAAATATCGTTATCCGTTAAAGAGATGTTAGATGAGATATTTACGCTCAATCATTTAAAAAAGTCGGAAATTAGAGGTTTTTTATTTTCATTAACGACCGATATTCATTCTTACCATCCCGCCAAAGTAGCAAGGGAATGCGGCTATGATTTTGCGCCCTTATTTGCTTGTATCGAACCCGAAATTGACGGAGGGTTAAAACTTTGTATTCGTGTAATGCTTTTTACCGAGCTGACCGAGGAAAGAAGCGTTAAGCACGTTTACCAAAACCGCGCGAAAAATTTAAGGAAAGATCTTTCTGAAATATACAATATAGCTCTTGACGGTCCGGCAGGGAGCGGTAAAAGCACGGTGGCGAAAATTCTCGCCAAAGATTATAATATTTTATATCTTGATACGGGTGCTATGTACCGTGCCTGCGGATTAAAAGCTCTTCGTTTAGGTGTTGATCCCAAAGACGGCGCGGCAGTTGAAAAAATGTTGCCGCAACTTAACGTAAAAGTGGAATATAAAGAGGGAATGCAGCATACTTTACTCGATGGGGAAGACGTTTCGAAAGCAATTCGAGAAAACCGTGTTTCTATGGCAGCGTCGGATATTTCTGCGCATCATTGCGTTCGCGTGAAAATGGTGGAAATGCAACGAGAAATTGCGCATAGTATGTCTTGCGTTCTCGACGGTCGGGATATCGGCTCTGCCGTGTTGCCTGACGCTAAATTTAAATTCTTTATTACGGCGGACAGCAAAGTTCGTGCAACCCGCCGTTTTAACGAACTTACCGCACGCGGCGAAATTGTAGATTTTAATAAATTGCACGCTGAAATCGTTGCCCGTGATAAACAGGACAGCGAGCGAGAATTTTCTCCGCTTGTTTGCGCCGACGACGCAGTGGTGATAGATACCTCGAATTTAGACGTAGACGGGGTGGTGGCAAAAATTAAAGCAAAGATCCAATCCAAGATTTAACGGAGAAACAAATGACTGAGGGCGAGCAAATTAAGGTTAAAAAGAAAAAGGAAAAACCGATTACGGTAAAAGCAAACAAAAAGGGCAGGCATATTATGCCTTTTTTGAATTTTCTTCGTGTTCTCGTGATTCCTATTTATTACCTGTTAAAGCCATTTCGTTATTACGGTAAGAGAAAAGTTGAGGACGGGGCTTGCGTATATATTTCTAATCATTACACCCTTTTAGATCCTGCTTATATTGCGGCGACGACTTGGGAGGGAATACATTTTATCGGCAAAAAAAGCATTATGAAAGCACCTGTTATCGGTGCGATTGCAAGAAAAGCAAAAACAATACCCGTTTCACGCGATGGAAACGACGTTCGCGCGCTCCTTGATTGTTTTAAATGTCTTAAAAATAATGAAAAAATAGCTATTTTTCCCGAAGGGACGAGGAATAGGACTGGCGTAGAATTGCAACCGTTTAAGCACGGTGCGGCGGTAATGGCGATTAAAGCGAAAGTGCCTGTGATTCCTATTATGATGTATAAAAAGCCTCGTTTTTTCCGTTGTACCCATATTTTAATTGGGGAACCGATTGAGCTTACTGAATATTACGACCGTAAATTAACGGAAGCCGATTTTATAAAAGCCGACGAAAAATTACGCGACCATATGATAGAAATGCGAGTTAAACATACGGAATATTTACAAAATAAAAAGAATAAGAAGAAAAAGGCGTAAATATGGAAATTATCGTAGCCAAGAGCGGAGGTTTTTGCCGCGGAGTGCAAAAGGCTGTGGATACGGCACTTTCCATTCCGCCTGAAAATACCTATATCTACGGGGAGATTATTCATAATCCCGACGTCGTAAAAGAAATAACCCAACGGGGAATCGTGCAGGTGGACGATTTGGACGAAGTGCCCAAAGGTGCAACGCTTATTATCCGTTCTCACGGAGTAGGGCGAAGGGTATACGAGCTGTGCGAGGAAAGAAGAATCAAAGTTGTGGACTGTACCTGCGAATTCGTACGCCGCACCCAAAAGATTATCGTAGAGGAATACGCCAAAGGAAACGCGATTGTCATTATCGGCGAAAAGACGCATCCTGAGGTTATCGGGCTAAACGGGTGGTGTGACGATACGGCATATATTTTTTCTTCCGAAGAAGAAGATTTTTCGATTTTACCTGAAAAAAAGTGCTGTATAGTGGCTCAAACCACCTATTCTAAGGAAAAATTTGAAAAAATTATAAAAATTCTTCGCAATAGACGGCAAAAAACAGTTGAAGTTTTTGAAACAATTTGCTATACTACTATGGGACGGCAAAATGAGGCAAGCAAACTTGCGAAGCAATGCGACGCGATGCTGGTGCTCGGAGGCTTAAACAGCAGCAACACCAACAAGCTTTACGACATCTGCGCGGAGTATTGTCCAAACGTGTTTCGTTTGTCGAATGCAGCCGAACTAAAATATAAAACAATCAAAGGATTTAAAAAGGTAGGTATTGTTATGGGTGCTAGCACCCCTAACAGGCAAGCTCAGGAGGTTCTATTAAAGATGGAAATGGAAACAGAAGCAAAAGCAACGATGGAAGAAGTTGTTGCAAAAATGGACAGTCAGCCTAAGTTCAGAAAAGGACAGCTGCTTACGGCTACAATCTCGTCGGCAAACGATTCCGGCGTCGCAGTGTTACTCCCTAACACGAAAAAGGAAGTAATTCTCGACAAAGATGAAGTGGACTGCGAAGTGTACAATAAGGACGATTTTGCTGCAAAAACGGGTGAAGAAATCGAACTTATGGTAATGGCAGTAACGCCCCGCGTAGTGCTTTCTCAAAAGCAGATCAAAAAGGTTAAGGAAGAGGAAGCTATGGTTGCGGAGCTTTCGTCCGGCAAAGAATTTGAAGTAGAGTGCACGGGCTTCAATAAAGGCGGTTTAACTGCGCAGATGGATTCTTATACGGTATTTGTACCCGCTCGCGAAATCCGTTCGGGTTACGTAAAAGAACTTGATAAATACGTTGGCATGAAATTGCGTCTTCGTTCGCTTGAAATTAAGAACGAAAGAAGAAAGGAAATCATTGCTTCTCAGCGTGTTATTATTGAAGAAGAAAAGGCTGCTAAGGAAGCTGCAAAAGCTGCGAAAGAAGCGGAATTCTTTGCGTCAATTCACGTAGACGACGTAGTAGAGGGTAAAGTGGAACGCGCTACGGCGTTCGGTGCATTCGTATCCGTAAACGGTTTTGATTGCCTTGCGCACATTTCCGATCTTTCTTGGACGGGCGTTAAAGCGGTTACTGACGTGCTTGAAATCGGTAAGAAATACGAATTTAAGGTATTGAAGATCGACGAAAACTCCAAAAAGGTTTCCATCGGTTACAAACAGCTTCAACCTCAGCCTTGGGAACTCGCGGCAGAAAAATATGCAGAGGGCGACGTTATCCACGGTAAAGTTGTACGCATTGTGCCTTTCGGTGCATTTGTAGAAGTGGAAAAGGGAATCGACGGTCTTGTACACGTTTCTCAAATTTCTCACGAATTCCTTGAAAACCCTACGGCGGTGCTTGCGATTGGTCAAGAAATTGACGCGAAGATTTTGAAGCTCGATTGCGAGGAAAGAAAGATGACGCTTTCCATCAAAGCGCTTGAACCCAAGCCCGAAAACGCAGAAAGAAAGCCCAGAGCGCAGAAAGCGGAAGACGGCGAAGGTAAGGCAAGAAAGGCAAAAGCGGCGAAACCCGCAGACGAAGTTACCGAATGGAACGACGCTGATGTTGGCGGTGGTGTTTCGATTGCTGATTTGTTGAATAAGAATTCCTGATTGTTCTACCGTTAAAATCATAAATTCATATATAAAAGACTGTGTTTAAAGCGATTAAACGCAGTCTTTTCTGTTTATAAATAAGTATTGAAAAATAAAAAACCTGAAAAGGAGCAAGAAAAAATGGAAAAACAGGGTAAAATTAAAATTTCAAGCGAAAATATGATGCCGATCATAAAAAAGTGGCTTTATTCCGATAAGGATATTTTTCTTCGCGAAATCGTAGCAAACGGCGTTGATGCGGTCACGAAGCATAAAAAGCTGACTGAAATGGGCGAGGCGGACAAGGAAGAAAACGGTTATAAAATCGTCGTAACCGTTGATGAAAAAGCAAAGACTTTGACCGTAGAAGATAATGGTATCGGTATGACGGCGGACGAAGTGGAAAAATACATCACGCAAATCGCCTTTTCTGGAGCAGAGGACTTTTTACAAAAATACGAAAAAGCTTCCGGTGACGGTATAATCGGGCATTTTGGTTTGGGCTTCTATTCGGCATATATGGTTTCTGAAAACGTAGAAATTTATACGAAGAGCTATAAAGACGAACCCGCCGTTAAATGGGAGTCGGACGGCAATTCCACTTATACGATATCCGAAACGGATAAAACGGACCGCGGAACGAAAATCGTTATGCATATAGCCGAGGGTGAAGAAGAATTTTTGAAAGAATATACGATTCGTCAGCTCTTGACGAAATATTGCTCGTTTATGCCCGTGGATATTTATTTAAATCCGAAGAACGACGATAAAGATAAGCCCGTAAATAATACTGCGCCGTTATATTTGAAAGATCCGAAGGATTGCACGGACGAGGAATATAAGAATTTTTACCGCGATACCTTTATGGATTATAACGAACCGCTTTTTTGGATTCACCTTAATATGGAATATCCTTTTCGTTTAAAGGGCATTTTGTATTTCCCGCAAGTAAAGAAACAGCAGGTACAATTAGAAAAGGGACAGGTAAAACTTTACTGCAACCAAGTATTTATCGCCGATAATATTAAAGAGGTTATTCCTGAATTTTTGATGCTCTTAAACGGTGTGATAGATTGCCCTGATATTCCTTTGAACGTTTCGCGTAGCTTCTTACAGAATGATAAGCAAGTACAAAAGATATCTAAACACATTACCAAAAAAGTGGCGGATAAGCTGACTTCTTTATTCAATAATGACCGCACGCGTTATGAAGAATGTTGGAAAGACGTTGCAACCTTTATTAAATTTGGTTGCATCAAAGAAAATGACTTCTATGAAAAGGTGGAAAAAATTGTTATATTCAAAAATCTCGCAGGTGAATACAAGCCCGTAAACGAGTTTTTCGGCGAAGAAATCAGCGACGAGGAAGCAGGGAAAGGTACGATGCCTAAGCCTATTTATTACGTTTCCGACGAGGCACAACAAGCGCAATATATCTCTATGTTTAAGGACGCAGGGCTGGACGCATTGATTTGCGACACGTATATTGACCCGCATTTTATTAGTTATATCGAGTATAAGAACCCGAAAAAATGCCGTTTCGTGCGTATTGACGCCGATATTGACGGCGCGTTGAAGAACGGCGAGGAAGTAAAAGAGGAAGAACATAAAGACTTGGTTGAAACCTTCAAGAAACACCTTGTTAATAAAGAGATTACGGTAAAAGCAGAAGCGTTCAAGAGCGGTAAAATCCCCGCTATCGTCAATGTGGAAGAATTTATGCGTCGTATGTCCGAAATGGGCGGTTTCTACGGTATGGACGAGGGTGACGCAAGTAAAAATGCAACGCTTGTTCTCAATCTGACGAACCCCGTTGTCAACGGACTGCTTTCGCAACCCGAGGAAAAACAGTCGGTAATTGTAAATCAAATTTATTATCTCGCTATGCTGTCCTATAAAAAGCTTGCCCCCGAAGAGCTTTCCGATTTTGTGGAAAAGAGTACGGAACTTTTGTTTGATTACAGCAAATAATTAGAGAAACAATCTAAAACGTCTTTCTGAAAAGAAGGACGTTTTTTTGTTATAAATTTGTTCTAATCGGACAAGCCGAGGCATATAGTATATCAAATGTTAGAATTTTTACCGAAAAGAATCATGGACGGGCTATCGCATATCAATCTTCAATTCGTGTACGAACTACGCTTGCGGGTTGATAATCCCGTTACTATAAATTACAAAGGGCAGTACCGTTATCTTGGCGAATACGGATTTACAGAGCTTGCCGAGAAAGCTTTGTATTGCGATAGGGAAGAGATCAACGAATGTATTTTTTATGCGGGAAATCGCTCAGTGTATTCGGTTGAAGAACAAATAAAACGAGGTTATATCACGGCGGAAAAAGGGGAGCGAATAGGTTTAGCCGGCGAATACGTATTTGATAAAGGACAACCTTTAACAATACGCAATCTATCCTCGTTGTGTATACGCATACCGCACGAAATTCGAGGTTGTGGAAACGCAATTTATAAGCGTTGTATGTCAGACAGAATACCAAACCTATTGATTTGTTCTTCTCCTGGGATAGGAAAAACGACGATACTGCGTGATTTAAGCCGTATTATCAGTGAAAAATCAGGTAAAAATCTATTGATTTGCGATGAACGCGGAGAAATTTCCGCCATGAATGCAGGAGTGACTTGCGATATATTAAAATATGCTGATAAAACAACAGCGTTTGAAGCAGGGATACGCGCTATGCGCCCGGATATTATCGTTACGGACGAGCTTTTCCCGCGGGATATTAAAGCAATCGAACACGCGATATACGCAGGGGTAAAAGTACTTGCTTCGGCGCATTTTACAAATGCCGAACAGGCAAGGCATATCTTCAATAATCTCTTTGATTTTTACGCGGTTTTAGACGAAAAAGAAATCGGTAAGATAAAAAATATATACAATAAAGAAGGCGGGGTAGTCAATTGAATGGCAAAATTTCTTTTGGGTGTGGCGATTATTGCGTTTACAAGCTTTTGCGGTTATCTGTTGACGAAAAAATATAGAAAGAGAAAGCTGTTTTTTTCTCAGCTTTTTGAGTTTAACGAACGGTTTTTAGCAGAAATTACTTATTATCGACGTCCGTTGCATGCGTTTGTTTCCGCTTATACGTATAGGGACGAGTTTCAGGTACTTCTTCTTGATTATTTCGGGGAAATGAAAAATCAAGGCTATTCGTTTATGGAAAAAGTGAACAAACCAGAATACGACTTTCTCAAAAAAGAAGAAAAAAGGACGGTATACGATTATTTTTCAATGATTGGAAAAGGGGATAGTAATTCGCAAAAAAACTACTTCACTTCCGTAAAGGAAACCCTTTCAAAGCTAAAAAAAGAAGCGGAAGAAAATAATAAAAAATATGGAGATTTATACGTAAAACTTGGATTTTTATGCGGTTTACTTATTTTAATTCTTGTAATATAAAGGCTGGATATGGATATTAGTATACTTTTTAAAATGGCGGCAATCGGCATTATTGTTACCGTTATATGTCAAATTCTTAAAAAATCCGACCGCGATGACATTGCCACGCTTGTCAGTATCGTAGGACTTGTTATCGTGTTGGCGGTGGTGGTGAGCATGATCGGGGAGCTCTTTACCGACATTCAAAATATTTTCGGGCTATTATAGAAGTGCGGGTGTCAAAATGGTAGGTGCGGAAATTATAAAAATTATCGGCGTGGCATTTGTTACGGCAATCGCCGCGATACTTTTAAAGCAGTCAAAACCCGAGCTTTCCTTTGCAGTAACCGTTACAGGCGTGATCGTAATTTTGCTTTTTATCGTAGATGCCTTGCAGGATACCTTACTTGTTTTTACTGCGCTCGCACAGATGACGGGCATGGAGAACGGTCTATTGAAAATACTCTTGAAAATCGTCGGAGTAGGGTATATTACCGAATTTGGCGCGGGGATATTAAATGATTTCGGCAGTAACGCCGTCGCGGACAAGGTTGTATTGGGCGGGAAAATTACCATTGTTTTGCTTTCGTTACCCGTTCTTGAAAGCCTGCTAACGCTCATAAAAGGATTTTTGAGTTTGGTATGAATAAAATAAAAAAAATCCGTTTTGTCAAAGCGGGACTTCTAATAGTTTTTATACAATTATTCATTACGATATTATTGCCTTTTCAGCCTTTAAATGCAATCGCTGAGGATGCTGAAAATTCGGTCCAGGCAGAAGAAAAACTAAGCGAAACTATTGCGGAATTGATAGGCGAATTAGACTTAGAAGCTCTGCAAAAATACGTGGACGAACTCGGCGCGTTTACGCAAGAAAGCGTTGGGGAACGGCTTATTGAATATATCAAAGGACAAGACTTCGACTATCAAAGCTTTGGGAAGGAAATCGTGGGGCTGATTTTTAAAAAGGTGCGCGAAATCTTGCCTGCCTTTGCCTGTATCACGGCGGTTACGCTTTTAGCGGGGGTTATCTCTACCCTAAAAAGCGGTTCAAACGTAAAAACCTCCGCAGATATGATTTTTCTAATTACCTATGCCGGCGCGTTAATACCATTGATCGGTGTTCTTACGGAATGTTTCTCGGAAACTTTATCAGGAGTGCACTCGATGCAAAAGCAAATGCAAATCGTTTATCCGATTATGCTTACCTTGATGGCGGCGAGCGGGGGAACGCTATCCGTATCCGTTTGCAGACCTGCCGTTGCTTTCTTTTCCACAACGATTGTTTCCGTGATTTCGACTGTCGTTTTACCTTTAACGGTAACGATTATCGCCTTTTCTATGGCGTCAAATCTTACGAAAGAGCTAAAAATCAGCAAATTCAGTGCGTTTTTTAAAAGTATCAATAAGTGGCTGATAGGCATTTGCGTTTCCGTTTTCGGGTTGTTTTTTACCTTACAAGGCATTACGAGCACCACATACGACGGAATCGTGCGCAGAGCGGCAAAATACGCAATCGGAAACGGAATACCTATCGTCGGCGGATTTTTGTCGGGTGGGTTCGACCTTGCGGTGGCAGGCAGTATCCTCATTAAAAATTCACTTGGCAGTATGAGTATATTTTTAATGGTTTCCGTATTGTTTGAACCGCTCGTGCTTTTGGTGGCAACGAATCTTTCTTTGCGTTTTACGGCGGCGATTACGCAACCTTTTGGGGATAGCCGAATATCTGATTTTCTCGGCGAAACGGCGGATAATTTACATTACTGCACCGCAGGTTTGCTCTTTACGGCGTTTCTATATTTTCTGTCGATTGTCATGCTCGTATCCTTTTCGGAGGTGTTGTTTTGAAGTTGGACGGATATTTACTTGCAATTCTCGGTACGGTATTGTCTTCCGCAATTTTAACGGCAATCGTGCCTGAGGGAAAAACGTCGGGTACGGTAAAAAGTATAGCAAAGCTTGTGTGTTTGCTCGTTATTATCGCCCCGATTCCGAAGTTTCTACAAATGGAAAGCTTTTTCGACGAAACAAGCGAAGAAAATACGGAAACCTTTTTTTCGCAAAGTGTCATAGAAACGGACGAACGCTTCATAAATTATTACAGTGAAATGAGAATACGCTACGCCGAGCAATCGTTAGAAACGGAAATTTTAGATAAATATGCGCTTGCCGTAGAGGTATGCTTGGAATGCGCAACGGAAGATTTAAAAATCAACAAAATTACCGTAAAAACGAATAAGGAAACGGACGAGGAGGCGAAAAGAGTTATGTGGGAATATCTAACTCAAAATTATTGCAGTGAGGTGTTAATTGAATAAGTGAAAGATTTTAATCAAAACGAACGGGCAAATGCAAAATTTCCTTTTCATAAAAGCAAATTTAGGGATATACTTATCGTTGCAGTGTTGGCGCTCGTGTTGATATTTGCGGTATGGAAAATTTTTTATAAGGAAGAACCTGCCATGCAAACGGAAGCCACGGCAAGCGAAACGGAAAAACGGGTAAGCCGTCTGTTAGAAGATATAGAGGGCGTAGGAGAAGCAAGCGTTATGATTTGCGAAACGGAAGAAGGCGTGCAAAGCGTTGTGGTTGTTTGTGACGGTGCAAACGATTTGCAGGTGTTAATCAACGTACGGGAAGCCGTTTCCGCGGCGCTCGGTACAGACCAAAAATCAATAAAAATTTATTTAAAAAAAGAGTAAAAAAGTAAAAAGGAGATAAATTTATGTCAAACAAAAAGAAGATTGTCGTTATGTCGTCGTTAGTGCTTTTGCTGGGTGCAACAGCCGTATTTAATTTCGTGCTTGCCAACACGGATACGGTTACTTCTGCCGATAGCGGCGTTACTACGGCAAACTATTTCACCACTTACCGTTCGGAAAGAACGACGACCCGCAATGAAGAGCTTGTACAGCTCGACAGCGTAATCGCGCTTTATGAAGAGGGCGACGAAAAATACGAAGCGGCAACGGAAATGAAAATGGAAATCGTTTCGGCAATGGAACAAGAACTCGTTTTGGAAAATATGGTTAAATCGCTTGGATTTTCCGATGCCGTCGTGTCCGTTTCCGTGGATTCGGATAACGTAAACGTATTCATCAATTCGTCGGAACTTAATTACGATACGGCGCTTTCTATCTACAATATGATGAAAAATGAAACGGGAGTGGTTGCAGGAAACATTATCATTATGCCCGTTTATGCGGAAAGCTGAAAAAAGACGGGAAAAATATCTTCAAAACAGTAGAATTATTCAAAAAGATGTGTTATAATATAATTGACAGAAAATAAGGAGCTCTTTTTGAATGTTCAATATCAAATTAAATTCGAAAGACAGTCAAGACGGTAAGGTCGTATACAATGCGGGAATCGTACACAACATCGTTGCGCTTGCGATTGCCGAAGTGGAGGGCGCAACGCCCGTACAAGGAAAGAAGAACGGAATTTCTCTTTACCTTGAAAAAGACGGTATTTATGCCGACGTTTCCGTCGTTGTGAAATACGGTTACAACGTACCCGAGCTTGCGTATAGAATTCAGCAATCGGTAAAACAGAGCGTTGAAAATATGACCAAGTATAAAGTCGCGGAAGTAGACGTGCATATCCAAGACGTCGTATTCGACGACACGCCTAATCCCGAAAAGGAAGAAGAGGAAGAAACGGCGGCGGATACGCAATCGCAAAACTAAATAAAAACGGATTCCCTTCCTTTTATAGCGAAGGGATTTCGTCGTATTAAAACCAAAGAGTGAACGGAGAACATTATGAGAAATGCGGCGCGCGAAGCGGCTTTGAATATTATTTTTGCACAACAATTCAACACCGATTGTATGGATACCCTTAAAAGGAAGATTTTTCGGCAATTTAAGCTGGAAAAGGACGACGATATTTTGTTTGCAACCGATTTGATTGCAACGGTAGAAGAACATCGCGAAGAACTGATTAAGGGCATTGAAGACGCCTGCCATCATTATAAGGAAAACCGTATGAATCCGACAGATAAAAGTATTTTGTTGATCGCAATGGCAGAAATCAATTACTTCGACGATATTCCGCCTATCGTTTCCGTGTCGGAAGCGACGGGACTTGCAAGGAAGTATTCCACGGAAAAAAGCGCCGACTTCGTAAACGGCGTTTTGTCTGGCGTTATCAACAAATAACTTGGAGTTACGAATGAAAATTATAGACGGAAAATCGTACGCGGCAGAGCTTCGCGCACAGCTGAAAACAAAAATTGAAAAAGCGGATCGTGTTCCCGGCTTGGCAGTCGTAATCGTGGGCAGCGATCCCGCCTCGCAAATATACGTTCGCAATAAAATCAGAGCGTGCGGAGAGGTAGGTATTAAATCGTATTCTTACGAACTGCCTGAAAACGCCACGCAAGAACAGGTGGAATTGTTGCTGGACGAGTTGGCGGGGGACGCTCGTATCAACGGTATCTTATTGCAATTACCGCTTCCCAAGCATTTAAACGCGGAAAGTGCAATGTCGCATATTCCCTTTGAAAAAGACGTAGACGGCTTTTCCCCGCAAAACCTCGGCTTACTAATGTTGCATAAAGAACGCGTTGTTGCCTGTACGCCGCTTGGTATTATGAAGCTTCTCGAACACGAACAAGTGAATCTTACGGGAAAACACGCAGTAGTGCTTGGCAGAAGCGATACGGTTGGTAAGCCTATGGCGACCTTATTATTGAACGCAAACGCGACGGTAACGGTCTGCCATAGTAAAACGACAAAATTGAAAGAAATTTGTAAAACTGCGGATTTGATTGTTTCCGCCGTTGGAAAGGCAAATTTCGTAACGGAAGATATGGTAAAGGACGGCGCAATCGTGATTGACGTAGGTATGAACCGCGACGAGAACGGCAAGCTTTGCGGCGACGTCGATTTTGAAAAGGTAAAAGAAAAAGCGTCTTTGATTACACCCGTTCCTGGGGGAGTGGGGCCGATGACGATCACGATGCTTATGTATAACACTTGTCTTGCAACATTTAAGGAGTAAACAGCAGTTGAACGATTTTAATGCTCTTTATGAAAATTACGTAACGGAATTTAACGCTTATGCGCAAAGCTATACGCAAGCGTTAAAAACGAAACCCTTGGTATTAGCCGAAAGTATGGCGTATAGTCTGCTCAACGGCGGTAAACGGGTACGCCCCGTTTTAATGCTGGCAACAGCCGATGCGCTTGGCGTGGAAAAGGAAACGGTTTTGCCGTTTGCGCTTGCGCTTGAAATGATCCATACCTATTCCTTGATTCACGACGACCTGCCCGCTATGGACAACGACGATTTTCGCCGCGGTAAGCCGTCCTGCCATAAAGCGTACGGAGAAGCGAACGCAATACTTGCAGGCGACGGGCTTTTAAACGAGGCGTATGCGCTCTGTTTTAACGAATGTATGAAAGGGGAGAAGTATGCCTTGGCGTCCCACTTTTTAAACGAATGTGCGGGCATATACGGTATGATTGCAGGACAATCGGCTGACCTTTGGTTTTCGCAAAAAAACGAAGAGGTATCCGAAGAAGATCTTGCGTATATTTACGAGCATAAAACGGGTAAATTATTACTTGCGCCCGTAGCGATCGTCAGTATTCTTGCCGATAATAAATCCTATCTTGCTTTGGAAAGATTTGGAAAACTCTTAGGACGGCTTTTTCAAATGACGGACGATATTCTCGACGTAGAGGGGAATTTTGAAACGCTTGGAAAAACGATTGGAAAAGACGAAACGGAAAACAAATTGACCTGTGTTCGTTTGTACGGTTTAGAAGGGGCAAAGATTCGTGCGGACATGTGCGCGAAGGATTGCCACGCTATGCTGGAAGGCGTGGACGGCGATACGGCGTTTTTACACGAGTTGGTAGATTACGTACTCAATCGCCGCCATTAAAAGCTACGCGGAGGAAACGAAAAAATGTTGGCAAATTTATCACCTGAACAGGTAAAAGATTGCTCGCGGAATGATTTAAACGTTCTTTGCGATGAATTGCGCAGAGTGATATACGAAACGGTTATGCAATGCGGCGGACATCTTGCCTCTAATTTGGGGGCTGTGGAGTCCACAGTCGCACTCTTTTACGTTTTCGATTTTCCTAACGATAAAATCGTGTTTGACGTAGGGCATCAATGCTATGCGTACAAGCTTCTCAGCGGTAGGTTGGACAAGTTCTCAACGCTTCGGCAATCGGGCGGAATTTCAGGCTTTCCCAAGCGAAATGAAAGCGTTTACGATTGTTATGATACAGGGCATGCGGGTACTTCCGTTTCCGCGGCGATAGGTCTTGCAAAAGCCCGTGATTTATTAAAAGAACAAAATGCAGTCATTGCATATATCGGCGACGGCTCGTTTAATAACGGACTTGTTTACGAAGCGCTTAACAGCTTAAAAATTCTCAATACGAAAATATTGATTGTGCTTAACGATAACGGAATGTCAATATCGCCGACGGTAGGCGGTATGCACGACATTTTATCAAACGCAAAGAACGGCGAAAGAGCGGAGCATATCCGTCTTTTAGAAAGCTTTGGGCTTAAATATTTGGGCGTAAAAGACGGCAACGACGTAGACGAAATGGTGGACGCATTAACGGAAGCCAAAGAATCGTTGAAAACGCAGTCCGTTTTACTTCATATTGTTACGAAAAAAGGAAAGGGATACGAATTCAGCGAAGATCACCCGACGAATACGCACGGCGTACCGCCCATAGGTTCGCCCAAGGAAAAGGAATATTCGCAGGTTTTAGGCGAAACGCTGTGCGCGCTTGCTCAAAAGGATAAAAAGATCACCGTTGTTTCGGCTGCAATGAAAGAAGCACTTGGATTAGAACAGTTTTTCGTTTCCTATCCTGAACGCGCTTTTGACGTAGGTATATGTGAAGAAAACGCGTCCGTATTGTGTTCCGCAATGGCGGCGGGTGGGTTAAAGCCGTATTACGCTATTTATTCCACTTTTTTACAAAGAGCTTTCGACGAGATTATTCACGACGTTTGCGCACAGGATATGCCCGTTACGTTCTGCATAGACCGCGCGGGGATTTCAGGGGCAGACGGCGAAACGCATCAAGGCGTATTTGACCTTTCCTATTTGTCTTTGATACCCAATTTAACGATTGCCGCCCCCAAAGACACGGAAGAATTAAAAGCGATGCTGGAATTTAGCGCAACCTATCCCCATCCATTGGCAATTCGCTATCCGCGCTCGGGTAAAGTTGTATTCTCAGTAGAACCTCAGCCTTTACAGGTTGGCAAATGGGAATATTTATACAAAGCAAATCCCGAAAATCAAGCCAAAGCCACACTGATTGCGGCGGGAGAAAGAAGCTTGATTATTGCTATGAAAGTTGCGCAAAACCTCCAAAAACAAGGCAAATCGGCGGACGTTGTCAATGCTCGGTTTGTAAAACCGTTAGACATAGAATTTTTGAGTGCGTTGGCGAGCGAGCACGTTGTTACTTTGGAGGATAACGTCTACCTCGGCGGATTAGGTTCTATGATTTGCGGAGAAATGAACCGTTTGAATAAAACTTGCAAGGTGAAGAGCTTTGCTTATCGAGATGAGTTTATTCCGCAAGGCAAGGTCGGACAATTGCAAAGCGAATACGGCGTAAATTGCATGGATATAGAGAAATATCTTTCCGAAGTGTTATAATATGCGAGCGGATAAATATTTTGCAGAAAAATTCGGTTCGCGCACGAAAGCAGCGGAAGCAATTGAAAAAGGTTGGGTGCTTGTCAACGGAAAAGCAATAAAACCGAAAGACGAAATCAAAGAAACGGACGAAATCGTTTTTATACAAGCGGAAGAGAGCTTCGTATCCAACGGCGGATATAAGCTTTCGAAAGCGGTAAAAGAATTTTCTTTTAATTGCAAAGATAAAATTTTTGTGGATATCGGCGCGAGTACCGGCGGTTTTACCGATTGTCTGTTGCAGTGCGGTGCAAAAAAAGTATATGCTGTTGACGTTGGAGAAAGCTTATTACATGAAACGCTTGTAGGGGATAGTCGTATCGTTACTATGGAGCATACCAACGCGAGATACCTTATCCGCAGCGATTTTTCCGATAATATTGACGGGGTAGTTACGGACGTTAGCTTTATTTCGTTGCGGTTGATATTTCCTGTTATTAAAGAAATTTTATCAGACGAGGGCGATGCGTTCGTTTTAATTAAACCGCAATTTGAGTGTGAAAACAAAAATATTGGAAAAAGCGGTATCGTGCACCCGTCCGCGCACGCAAAAATTGTAGAAAAAGTATTGTCCTATGCTACTGAAAACGGTTTATATCCGTTCGGCATCGTAAACGCGCCCATTCGAAAAGGGAAAAATATAGAATATATTTTACACGTAAAACCAACTTACCTTAGTGCTAAATCGCCCAAAGGCATGGTACGGGAAGTGGAAGCGTTTATAAAAAATCATACAACCACCAAAGAATAAATACGAAAGACGGAGAATGCGATGAAAATCGGAGTTCTGGGCAATAAAGCCAAAGTAAAAAGCGAAAGCGTAATTGAAGAAATTATCGAATTATTGAAAAATGAGGGGTATGAAACCAAGCGTTTTTCTTCGCCTTTGGAAGTAGAGGGTGTAGACGTCGTCATCGTTCTTGGCGGCGACGGCGCGATTCTACACTCCGCAGTCATAGCCGCGCGCAATAATATAAAGATAATCGGTATCAACTACGGGAATCTCGGCTTTTTAACCGAATACGAAAAAGACGAACGGGACAGAATAACGGAGCTTTTGTCGCTTTTAAAGCAGGAAAAATGCCGTATATTAAAGCGTAGCCTGTTACAGCTGGAAGTTGCCGGAAAAACCTTTTTTGCGCTTAACGAAATAGCGTTACAGCGTGATTACGGGCTGTCTGCGACGAAAAACACACAAATACTTCGCTTGGACGTACAAACGCACGAGGGGAAAGATGTTATCGCGGGCGACGGCTTACTGATTTGTACGCCAACGGGTTCAACAGCGTATTCGCTTTCCGCGGGCGGTGCTATCTTGACGCCCGAAGTTCCTGTATTTATGATGACGCCCATTTGCGCGTTTTCCATGCGTACCCGTCCAACGGTATTTTCCGACCAAGAAGAATTTGTCATCAAAATCAAACGCGGGAAAGCGATTTTGCTCGCTGACGGACTTGCGGTGGCAGGTTTACCGGAGAATGCGGAAATCCGCGTTAAAAAAGCACCGTTTACGGCAGATTTCCCCGTACGGGAAAATTCCGACTTTTTCAGCAAAGTCAGAAATAAATTAAACGAGTAAGTTAGGCAGTAAAAATAAATAAAGGGAAAGGTAAGGGAAAATGTTACGAACAGCAAGACACGCGAAAATTTTGGAGTTGATTTCGCGGAAAGAAATTGAAACCCAAGAGGAACTTTGCGCTGAACTGAACGCACTCAATCTTGTGGTAACGCAAGCAACGATATCGCGCGATATACGCGATTTGCATCTTTTCAAAGTGGCGGGTATCGAGAAAAAGTACCGTTATGCGTACATAAACGACGGCGAGAGTGAGGTTTCTCCCAAAATGAAGAGCCTCTTCCGCGATTGTGTTGTTGCGGTAAAATCAGCGAAAAATCTCGTTGTCGTTAAAACATTAACTGGCAACGGGGCAAATGCAGGCGCTGTCGTAGATAAGCTTAATTACGAAGGGATTGTCGGTTCGGTTGCGGGCGACGATACGCTTTTAATCGTTTGCGATACGGACGAACGCGCCGAGGCGGTCGTTGCAAAGATAAACGATTTTATGAAATAAGGATTTTACTTTGAGGGCGTACGGATATGTTATCCAGACTCACGATAAAAAACGTAGCGTTAATAGAAAATGCGGATATAACGTTCGGCGAAGGCTTGAACGTTCTTTCTGGTGAAACGGGCGCAGGGAAATCGGTTATTCTCGATTCCGTAAATTTCGTTTTAGGAGCAAAAGCCGACCGCTCTATGATTCGTTATGGCGAAACGGAATGTTTGGTGAAAGCGGAATTTTCCGTATCAGAAGATTCGCGTGCCGTACAAACGCTTCGCGATATGGATATTGATTCGGACGGGGAAATCATAATTTCCCGTAAATTCTCTGAAACGGGTAAAAATGCTGTAAAAATCAATGGGAATACCGTTACCGCAACTATGCTCCGCAGGGTAACCGACTCTCTTGTAGACGTGCACGGACAAAGCGAACATTTCTTTTTGTTGCAAGAAAGCAATCAATTAAAGACGCTTGATAGCGTAGTTGGACAAGAAATAAGCGGTTTAAAACAAAATCTTGCCGAATTGTTAAAGGAAGCCCGCTGTATCGACGAACAAATTGCAATGCTCGGCGGAGACGAACAAGAACGGGCGAGAAGAATGGAGCTTCTCAAATTCCAAATCGAAGAAATTGCTTCCGTAGATTTACAAGAGGGCGAAGAGGAAGAACTTATTGCAAAACGCAATAAAATCAACAATCTTGAAAAAATCATACTTTCTCTTAAAGAAGCTACGCAAGCGTTGTCAGGAGAAGCAGGCGTATTAGACGGGCTACGCAGTGCATCCCGTACTTTAAGTACAATTTCCGCTTTGGACGAAAACTACGCGATTGCATATGAAAAATTAGAATCTTTGGCAATCGAAGCCGACGACGTTGCGGAAATCTTAACAGACCTTGGGGACGAACTGTATTTCGACGAAAACGAAGCGGAGGAAACGGAGAATCGGTTAGATGCGATTCGCGCGTTAAAACGCAAATACGGAACGGATAAAAAACAAATAGACGAGTATTTTCAAAAGATACAAACGGAATACGATTTACTTTCTGATTGTGAGGGACAATACGCACTTTTAACCGAGAAAAAAGAGAAAAATACGGATAAAGTTTATAAAATCTGCCGTGAAATGACGGATATTCGTAAAAATTGCGGGGCAGGCTTTTGTCGCCGTGTAATTGAAGAATTAAAAACGCTCAATATTGCGTACGCACAATTTGAGATACAGTTTAACGAATATTCGAAATTGGACGCTATACGCGCAACCGCGAACGGATTAGACAATATATGTTTTTTATTTTCCGCAAATGCAGGCGAGCCAATGAAACCGCTTGGGAAGATTATCAGCGGGGGCGAAATGAGTAGATTTATGCTTGCCGTAAAAACCCAGTTTTCCGACGTAAACGAAATATCGACTTATATTTTTGACGAAATTGATGCGGGTATCAGCGGAAAAACGGCAAAAGTAGTAGGTGAAAAGTTGGCGCGTATAGCCAAAAACACACAAATTATCGCCGTGTCGCACCTCGCGCAAATTGCCGTTATGAGCGATAATGAATTTCTTATTGAAAAAGAGGAAGCAAACGGAAAAACGCTAACAAAAGTCTTTGCTTTAAATGCAAACGAGCAAAAACGCGAAATTGTGCGTTTGCTTGGTGGGAGCGATAGCGACGAGTACGCAATGAAACACGCGGAAGAACTTTTAAAACAGGCAAAAGAATACAAAAAGTCCTTTTCTTAACAGTAAACCTAAAGAAATTTGACTATTAAATAAGAATAGAAACACTTAATTTGCACAAATTACCTTTAAACGGAGGGTAATATGCGTAAATTAAGTTTTTTTCTTTTAGGGGCAATATTGACCTTCGCGTTTGTTTTTTGCGGTTTTGGAGTATCTATAACATCTGTATTCGCTCATGAAAATATCGTATTTATCGGCGGAATGTCGGCAGGATTTACATTGAAATCGGGGAATGTGCAAATTGTAGGTACTTGCGAAGTAATGACGGAAAACGGCGTGTGCTCGCCTGCCCTTGAAGCTGGATTACGCACAGGCGACCATATTATTAAGGTGGGCGGAATCCGTGTCGAAACGATTGCGGAATTAAACGAAGTCGTAGATAAAAGCCAAGGAAAAACGGTAGCATTGGAAGTTGAGAGAGGGAGCGAAACGCTCATTGTACAGATACAATCAGTTAAGGACCGAGTTGCGGGAAGATATAAAATAGGCGTTCTTGCTCGCGATAGCGTATCGGGTATCGGTACGGTAACTTATATCGACCCGTCTAACCGCCGTTTTGCCGCATTAGGACATTCCGTTGTCGGAGAAAACAAGCGTGAATTAAAAATTTCCGATGGAATTGTATATGAATGCAACATTGTTGGCGTGAGTAAAGGTATACGCGGAAAGGCGGGCGAGCTTCGAGGAATGTTTTTAAGCGATAAAACGTTAGGAAAAGCAGAAAAGCTCTGCCATTGCGGGATATTCGGCGAAATTTCAAACGATTATAGAACGGACGGATTAACGCGCGCCACTGCAGATTCATCAAACGTAATCCCAGGGGAAGCTTATATATATTCGACCGTCAATGGTGCAGAACGAAAACGGTTTACTATTGATATTGTAAAAGTAGACAGAAATAATAAAGAAAATAAAAATTACGTTATTAAAGTAACGGACGAAGCTTTGATTTCCGAAACAGGGGGAATCGTACAAGGAATGAGCGGAAGCCCGATTGTTCAAAACGGCAAACTTATCGGAGCTGTAACACACGTGTTTTTAAACGACCCTACGCGCGGTTACGGAATAGACGTGCAAACTATGCTAAAAGAATAGTAGATTGCTTCGTCTAACATAATTATTGTGCGTGGCATAGTAATTTGCTCATGCTACGCAAACGAAGAAAGGAGAGAGTATGAAAAAATTTTTATGGCCTATTGCAGTATTAAGTTCAGCTTGTTGCGTTGGCGCAAAGAATATAACCAAGTATGAAGCCTACGCTGAAAAAGCGAGCGAATATGCACAAAACGTAGAGGAAACGATTTATACGTCAAGTGAAAACACCTTACAAATTCGTGCAAAATCAGCCTATTTAATGGATTTCGGAACGGGCGCCCCTATTTACTCATTAAACGAAAAGGCGCATTTACCGATTGCGAGTATGTGCAAAATTATGACCTTGATATTATCCTTTGACGCTATACGCGAAGGGATATTGAGTATGGAAGAGGAAATCGTCGTGAGCGAAAGGGCGGCTTCTATGGGCGGATCGCAGGTTTTCTTGGAAGCGAACGCAAAATACCAAGTAAAAGAGTTAATAAAAAGCATCATTGTATGCTCAGCAAACGATAGTTGTGTAGCTTTGGCGGAAAAAATAGCGGGCAACGAATCGGCTTTTACGGATAAAATGAACGATCGAGCAAAGAAATTGGGCGCAAATGATACTCTTTTTGCAAATTGTACGGGACTTCCAAAAGAACCGCAATATTCCTGTGCAAAAGACGTCGCGATAATGTTAAAGGAGCTGCTGAAAAACAAGGAATATTTTGAATTCGGTAAGGTATGGTTGGATAAATTCTCTCACCCCCAAGGAAGATACACAGAAATAACCAACACTAATAAATTAGTACGTTTTTACGACGGTTGCGATGGTGGCAAAACGGGCTTTACCAATCAAGCGGGATTTTGTCTTGCCGCAACGGCGAAGCGAAACGATATGCGTATCGTTTCCGTCGTAATCGGGGAAAAGAGCAGTGCCGATCGTTTTGAAGACAGCCGTGCATTATTCGATTATGCCTTTGCAAATTACTGTGTTGCGCCTATCGTAGAAGCAGGCGTGCCGTTAGAACAAAGCGTAGCGGTAAGCGGCGGGAAATTAAAGACAATTTCCGTAGTACCCAAGAAAAGTTCGTTTGCTTTTTCAAAAAGAGGCGAAAAAGCAAATATACAAACGGAAATGATTTTAGATAGTTTACGTGCTCCGATTAACGTTGGAGATAAAGTCGGCGAGCTTATTGTTTATAAAGACAACGTAGAAATCGACCGTGTTGAGCTTGTCGCAAACGAATGTGTGGAAAAAGCAAATATTTTTGATTGTATCCAGGACGTTGCACGCGGTTGGAACGGCTAAAAATCAAGAAAATAGAATATAAAAATCCGCCTTTGCGAAAAAAATTCCGCAAAGGCGGATTTTTCAATAAAAAACAGCCGTTGTGCTCTTGCATTTTTTTGATAAATTTGATAAAATAATATAAACTTGTTTTAAGAAGGTTTTAAAATGAACACAAGAGAAACTTTGAAAATAAATGAAAAGGGGCATTTAGAAATCGGTGGGGCAGACTCTGTTGAGCTCGCTCAGAAATTCGGAACGCCTTTATACGTTTTTGACGAAGCGTACATTCGTAAAATGATGCGGGTATACCGTGATACTTTGGCGAAAAAATATGCGGGGCAGGGCTTGGTATTATATGCCTCGAAAGCCTTTTCCTGTCAGGCTATCTACCGTATTGCGGACGAAGAGAATATTGGCGTTGACGTTGTTTCAGGCGGAGAACTTTATACGGCGTTAAAAGCAGGTTTTCCCGCAAAAAAAATCTATATGCACGGGAATAATAAACTCGACTATGAGCTTGGCGAAGCTTTGGACGCGGGGATAGGCTGTATTGTCGCGGACGCTTATTCTGAAATCGACAAAATCACTGCGGAAGCAAAAAAGCGGGGTGTCGTGCAAGATATTCTGCTTCGTATCAATCCTGGTGTGGAAGCGCATACGCACGCATTCGTACAAACCGCTACAACAGATAGTAAATTCGGGTTTTCTATTTCCGACGGCACGGCGGAATCGGTTACGGCGTACGCGTTAAAAAAGGATAACGTACGATTAAAGGGATACCATTGCCATATCGGTTCACAGATTTTTGAAAAACAATCTTTCGTGCTCGCCGTAAACAAATGTATGGATTTCGTTGCAGAAATGAAAAATAAGCTTACATTTGAGGCAGATACGCTTAATCTCGGCGGGGGATTTGGGATTTGGTATACGGACGAGGACCGTAAAATCGCCCCCGAAGGATATGCCGAATATTTAGAAGCGCTCATTGACGCGGTGACGAAAAAAGCAAAGGAAAATCGGTTAAAATTACCGTTTCTTCTTATCGAGCCTGGACGTTCTATCGTCGGCGAAGCGGGTATTACTTTGTATACGGTAGGTGCTATTAAGGATATACCTTCCGTGAAGAAATACGTGGCAATCGACGGCGGTATGTTTGACAATCCCCGCTATGCGCTTTATCAATCGAAATATACGCCCGTTTTGGCAAACCGTGCAAACGAAGAGCCGACGGAAATCGTTTCTATTGCAGGCAAATGCTGTGAAAGCGGCGATTTGATTGCTGTCAACGTAGCGTTACCGCAAGCAAAATCGGGAGATATTCTTGCCGTTCTTTCTACGGGCGCTTATAATTATTCTATGGCAATGAATTATAATCGCAATAAAATCCCGCCTTGTATTCTCGTAAACGAAGGAGAAGCGGAATACATTGTTCGCCCGCAAAGCTACGAAGATATAAACCGCAACGACGTAATTCCTTCGAGACTTGCTAAAAACAAAGATTAACTTGCATTTTTGCGCAAAAACTGTTATAATTAAAATAAAGGGAGTAGGGTATGGAAAAGGAGAAGTTGACGGTTGCGTCGGTCAAAAATTTCGAAACGGAAGTAGATTATACGACCGTTTTGGATAACTTTGAAGGACCGCTTGACCTCTTATTATATCTGATAAAAGAGGAAGAGATTGAAATTAAAGATATTTTCGTTTCGCAAGTAACGGAGCAATTCCTTTCCTACATGCAAGGATTACCGTATTTGGATATGGAAAAGGCGAGCGAATACTTGAATATCGCCGCTACGATTATTGATATCAAGGCACGCAGTCTTGTCCCCCCGCCCGACGACGGTTTGGAAGATGCTTGGATGGACGACGACGGTTTTGACGTTGGATACGATCCCAAGCGCGAGCTGATCCAAGCTCTTGAAGAATATCAAACGGCGAAAAAATTAAAAGAACGCGAAACAATTGGTTACATATTCAAAGAGCCCGATAAGGAATTCGCCGCGGTAAAAGTACAATATACGGATATGACGTTAGACGGATTGATGAACGCGTTTACCAAGATGATGCTTCGATTGGAAAGTAAAAAGCGCGAAAATCCGCCGCCCCGCGAAATTCCCAAAGACATTTATACCGTTCAAGATAAAATCAAACATATTCGCGAACGGATAACTGTAAAAGAAGAAACGAATTTCGAGGAACTATTCGACGAAAACGCAACGACACCCGAAGTAGTAACCACCTTTCAAGCGTTGTTGGAGCTTTTAAAACATCAATTTATCATTGTTGAACAGGAAGACCTTTTCTCTTCCATACTGATTAAGAAAAATCCTAATAGAAGCGAGGACGAAGAAATTGGAGAAATTGACGAATATAATTGAGGCTATACTTTTCGCGTCGGGGGACGCCGTGCCCATTGATTTATTGCGTGAAAAGCTGCAAACCAACAAACGCCAAACGGACGAGGCTATCCGTCAGTTGGAAAAGAAATATGCAGGCGATTGCGGTATCCGCCTTTTGCATTTCAATCATAAATTGCAGTTTGCTACCAATCCCGATTATAAAGAAGAGGTTTCGTTGGTTTTAACGCCGATACGCGAAAAGGAATTTACGCGTACCATTTTGGAGTGTGCCGCTATCATTGCCTATAAGCAACCGATTACAAGAACGGAATTAGAGGATATTCGCGGGGTAAACAGCGATTATGCCATTACAACTTTATTGAGCTTAGATATGATTTTTCCTTGTGGGAGAAAAGATACCCCGGGCAAACCCGTTCAATATGCCACGACGGATAACTTCCTCAAACGCTTTAAGCTGAAATCGCTTGCGGAACTGCCTGATTATGCGGATCTTATGAAGAAGATAGCAGAGCTCAACGCCACGAGCGTAGACAGCACTTATCTTTATGAAAAAGACGTATACAACCCCGACGAAGACCCTGAATTGCTCGAAGAAGCTCCTGAAGCCGAAAATAAAGATAAGGCAAGTTCCGACGGATTCGAGCTGCCTGACTTCCTCAAAGACATAGAAGACGGTATCATTAAAATACAATAAAACGCGCACGAAAATACATACTTTTATGAAACCTGCCCATATTGAAGTTATGGGCAGGTTATTTTTGTATACTGCGATTATACTTGCGGGAATCGCCTTTCTTTTATTTTTTCCGATTGTATTTGAGACGGATATTCATTTTGATGTCAATCGAAAAAAATGCGCATTTGCCGTGTTTTTATATAAAAAACTGAAGCTTATCGGTGGTTATGCAGCGACTTATCAAGGCGGAATCGCTCTGCACGTTTCGCCTAAAAAGGCGATTTTGATACCGTATTCGGAAATCAACAGCAAACGAAAAAAGTTTTCCTTTGTCAAAACCTTTCGCTTGGTCGCGTTTACCCTCACAACGGAAACGGGCGCAGAATATTTAATTCCCGTATCCTTGGCACATACGGTATTGCGAGTATATTTTTTTGTAATCGGGGGCGATAAAGAAAAAATTGAAAATAACCTGTGGCTGACGGACGGCGACGTATTGCGCGTATCGCTTAACAGCGTCGTTTATTTTAACGGATATATCTTATTAGTTAATTTTTTTAAATTTATAAAGGAGAAAGCAGTAATATTATGGCGGAAAAAGACAAAAAAATCAACAGTTTAATCGACGCGTCGATTGAAAACTTGGACAATCTTGCAGACGTAAATACCGTAATCGGAAAACCGATCGTTACGGCAAGCGGTTTTCAAGTAATACCGTTTTCGAAAATAACAATGGGCAATCTTTCGGGCGGTGGAGAGTACGGCGACATAAAGGTCGTAAAAGAAATAGACGCAATGCCTTTTGCAGGCGGAAGCGGTGCGGTAATCAGTATGAAACCTATGGGCTTTCTTATCGACGACGGAAAATCCTGTCGGATACTCCGTATTACGGATGAACCGATTGATAATTTAATTGAACGCGCAGGCGAGATTGTACGTGACGTAATGGCAAAGGAATAAACTGTATGCGAAAAAAAAGCTTTGTTTTTCGCCTGTTTAGCGCTTCAATTGTCGCCGCTTATCTTTTTGCCATACTTGCACCTGAACGGATAATCACAAAAGCAGTTACGGATGCAGTTGAAGCAAAAGGCGAATGTGTTATGGAGGTGAACAGCCGTCGAGTTTTATATCAATCGCACGGCGATATTCGTTTGCCTATGGCAAGTACGACAAAAATTCTTACTTGTATTACGGTGTTAGAATCCGTTTCGCTTAATGAAAAGGTAACGATACCTTTGGAAGCGACAGGAATAGAAGGTTCTTCCGTATATTTAAAAGAAGGGGAAGTGTATACGGTAGAAGATTTGCTGTACGGACTTATGCTCCGTTCAGGGAATGACTGCGCTACCGCTTTGGCAATCTATTGTTGCGGAAGTATAGAGAAATTTTCCGCTAAAATGAACGAAACTGCGCAAAAAGCAGGGGCGCTTGCAAGTAATTTTGAGAATCCACACGGACTCCCCGAAAAAGAACACTATACCACTGCCTACGATTTGGGATTAATTACCGCGTATGCTATGCAAAATCCGACTTTTCGGCAAATAGTCGCTACACAATACTATCAACCGAAAGGCTGGAAAAATAAAAATAAAATGCTGACCTTATACGACGGCGGGATAGGCGTGAAAACGGGATATACAAAAGAAGCAGGAAGATGTTTGGTTTCCGCAGCCGAAAGGGGCGGAATGACGCTTGTTTGCGTAGTCTTAAACTGTTCAACGACGTACGAGCGCTCGGCCGAGCTTTTAAACGATGCTTTTGAGAATTATGAATACACCCGTCTATTAAGCACGAACGAGAAAGTGGATATTCTTGAAATGAAAACGCAAGGGCATTGTAAAAAGGATTACTATTATCCGTTACTGAAAGAAGAAAAATCTCTTATCGAAATAAAAACAAAAGCATTGAAATCGGTTGGCAAAGAACAAAAAATAGAGAAAATTATCGGGGAATTTGAAATATATCTCTCAAATCGGTTGCTTTTTTCGGGGAATTTATATAAACTATAATAGTAAAAATAACCCAAGAAGGAACACCATGAGAATCAATAAGTATTTAGCGGAAAAGGGTGTGGCAAGCAGACGGCACGCCGACGAAATGATCGCAAACGGGCGAGTAAAAATCAACGGCGTGGTAGCCACACTTGGTGCAACCGTATCCGAAAACGACGAGGTATGCGTAGACGAACAAATCCTTTCCCAAGAAGAAACTGCACTCGAATATTATATAATGAATAAGCCCAAAGGGGTACTTTGTACCGTTTCGGACGATCGTGGCAGAAAAACGGTAATGGATTTTCTACCCGAAGGCACAGGACGCGTTTTTCCCGTCGGAAGGCTTGATTATGAAACGGAAGGGTTACTTCTGCTCACGAACGACGGAGATCTTGCTTTTCGATTGACGCACCCAACGAGCGAAATTCCTAAAACTTATATGGCACGTATCGAGGGCACAATGACGGAAAAAGACCTCAACCGTATTCGTTCAGGGATTGAGTTAGACGGCATTATGACAAAAAAGTGCAAGGCGCATATCGTTGAAACGAATAAAGCATATACGAAAGTGCATATTACGATTACGGAAGGCAGAAACCGTCAAATCCGCCGTATGTTCGAGGCAATCGGAAGAACGGTCGCGTTTTTGAAACGCGTAAGTATCGGCAGTTTAAAGCTTTCAGGCTTGGATAGAGGAGAAACTCGAAAACTTACGGAAGAGGAAGTTGCATATTTACAAGGTCTTTAAAAGAAACAGCCCTGCGGTATGATAACCGCAGGGCGTTATTTTTTGTGTTTTAGGAGCGATAATTACGCATTAAACCGACAACTTTCCCCAAAATAAGAATTTGATCGGGTTCAAAAACCATATCCGACAACGCTTCGTTTTCGGGATGAAGTATAATTTTTCCGTTACGGAAGTAAAATCTTTTGACTGTTGCAGAACATTCTTCGGGGAGAAAAGCAACAACGATTTCGCCGTTTTCCGCCGTCGGCTGTCGGCGAATAATTATTTTGTCGCCGTTCATAATACCCGCGTCTATCATTGAAGTGCCTTCTACGCGAAGCATAAAAAGTTCTTCGCCTTTAAATTCGCTAATAGGAAAAGTGTAATAATCCTCGTAATTTTCATAAGCAAAGATAGGCTGACCAGCCGTTACGACACCAAGGAGAGGAATAGTAACGCCTGAACCTTTGCCGATCGTAACAGAGCGTTTTTTATTATCCGTTTTATTCAGATAACCTCTATTTTGTAATTTTTCAATATAGCTATGTACGGTCGCCGTAGATTTAATACCACATTCTTTTCCGATTTCTCTCACGGACGGGGTATAACCGTTTTCTTCTGTGAATTTACGGATGTAATCCATGACCTTTATCAACTTTTCCTCGTTTATCATTAAAAATCCTCTTTTGTATTCGTTATCACTATTATAACATACTTTTTTATAAAAAGCAAACAAATGTTTATAAAAAATGCTTGATTTTGAAAAAAAATATGATATAATAGTATAGGAATTAAATTTTGGAGGCTATAAAATGGCAGAAAAACGACTTGGATTAGAATGTGTATTATACGATAGGGAATGTATCGGGTGTCTTGAATGCGAAACTTGCGACCTCGACCCGAATAAGGTTTGCGATAACTGCGGTAAGTGTATTGAAATGCCGGACGTAGCCTCCATTAAGATTGACAAAATTTATATGGACCCGAAAGAATATGAAGAAAAATAGGAGCAAAATTGCTCCTATTTTCCTTTTATGATAAAATTTGAAAAGTCGTTTGCATAACGAATCGGAATTGTCGCCTCAATTCGAAGTCCGCCGTCCGTATACTCCGTTGTCCGCTCAATAGCAAAACGCTTAATGCGAGCATAATTAGCTAATTTTTCATAAGGAACAAATAACTCGCAAAATAAATAATCTTCACGAAAACGGCGTAAAATTTCCCTTTTTAAGGAATCCAAACCCGTTTTTTCTTTGGCTGAAATCGCTATACTGCCATAGGGGAATGCCGTGCGGTCGAGTATATTCTCGCTTTTATTCATAACCAGCAAATAAGGACTTTTAAAATCCATCTCTTTAAGCGTTTGCAAGGTTGTTTGCGCTTGCATATCATAGTCGCCTGTCGCATCGCAAACAATTAACGCCAAATCGCAATTTATCGCGCTTTCTAATGTGGATTTAAAGGCTTCAATTAAATTGTGGGGCAGGTCTTGTAAAAAACCAACCGTATCTACAAGTAAAAATTCAATGCCGTCAATAATGAATTTACGAGCCGTTGGGTCAAGCGTTGCAAACAATTCGTTTTTTACATAAGTTTCCGCACCCGTCAAGGTGTTTAGAAGCGTAGACTTGCCCGTGTTGGTATATCCAACTAAGGCAATCGTTTTAACCTCATCTTTTTTACGCCGTGCTGTTTGTTGCTCGCGGCGTTTTTCTGTTTCTTTTAAACGGTTTTCAAGATATTTTAGCCGACCTCGAATATATCGGCGATCCGTTTCCAACTGTGTTTCCCCAGGACCTCTTGTTCCGACTCCGCCGCCAAGACGGGATAGTGCCGCGCCTTTTCCTTTTAAGCGGGGATAAAGGTATTTTAACTGCGCTAATTCAACCTGTAATTTACCTTCGCTGCTTTTTGCGTTTTTCGCAAAAATATCGAGAATCAAAGTTGTTCTGTCGATTACCTTTCGATTATCTAACGCGGCAGAAATATTCAGTGTTTGCGAAGGGGAGAGTTCGCCGTTAAAAAGAACGGTAATACCGTCTAATCCGTCGAGAATTTCTTTTAATTCGGATAACTTTCCCGTTCCGATATAGGTAGCGGCGTTAATTTCGCGGATATTTTGATATAAAGTCCCTGCATAAGCCGCGCCCGCGCTTTCAATTAAAGAAACGGCCTCCTCTTGCAATACGCGATATTTTTCTGCATTCTCTCGCGTGATCGGTTGAATGATATATATTTTTTCTATTTCTTTATTTTGAGTATCTATCATACGCTCAATTATCTGAACCGTCGGGAGGGGTATCCTTGCGCAATTTTACTGCGCCTGCAACTCTGCGTCTATTTTCTTCCGTGATGGCGGCATAATGTTTTTTCGTCGTATTTACGTCACGGTGGCCAAGTACGTCTGCCACTACGTAAATATCTCCCGTTTCATTATATAACCTCGTACCATAGGTGCTACGAAGTTTATGCGGGGTTATTTTTTTTAGAGGGGAAACGATTTTGCTGTACTTTTTTACTAAAATTTCTACTGAACGCACGTTAATGCGCTTATACTGCATGGAAAGGAAGAATGCGTTTTCCGATTCAGGAATTTTAGGATCATTCGATTTCTCCGCTATGTATTCCTGTAAAGCGTATTTTACCTCGTCGGAAAAATATAAAATCGCTTGATTTCCGCCTTTTCGCGTTACTAAAAAGGAGTTTTCAGAAAAATCGAAGCTGTCGTTATCTAACCCGACTAATTCGCTGATACGAATACCTGTTCCCAAAAAAAGAGTTAAAATCGCTGTATCCCGTAATTTCGTTTTATTGTGATAACCGCTCGCATGACGGGAAAGCCCGTTGCCCGATTCAGCAACCTCAATAATTTCCGCTACTTCATCTGCGTCTAATCGGATAATTTCCTTTTCGTGAAGTTTCGGTGTGGAAACTTTTGCCGAATTATCCACTTCAATCAAACCCTTATTAAAAAAATATTTAAAAAGGGCGCGAACAGCCGAGAGTTTTCTTGCTTTGGCGCGTTCATCGCAAGACAAATATTTCTCATTAAAGCGATAGTGGGAAAGATAGCTAAGAAATAACTCCAAATCATTGTGCGTGATTGCCTCTAAATGTTCCAGCGTAAGTTCGGTGGGGGTAAAGTTTTTATACCGTTTTTTACAAAGGAAATCAAAAAAAATACGGAGATCGTACGCATACTTTAAACGAGTTTGACAGCTTGTGCGGGATTCTATCCCTAAAAAGTAGTCGGCACAAAACGAGGGGAGATCTTCTAATAATACTTCCACCTTTTCAATATCTTCAATATTGCGTTTAATATAATAGTTTTCTTTCTTCATAAGAATATTGTACCCCTAAAATAAAGAAAAGTCAATCAAATAAAACAATTTTCCGAAAAGTTGCATAAAAAAGTTATCCACCGAAAGGCAGGGCTTTGTGAACAACTTTTTAAAATTGCGGAAAGCATTATAAATAAAGGCATATAGCGATTTTTGAAAGGTAAAAAAGAAAAGCTGACGAAAAATTCTCCACGAGGGGAGAGGGAAAACATTTCGTAAAATACAGCTTTGTAGATTAAAATAATAGCAAATGGGGCGTAAAAACGTATGAATTTAACGAAAAAATTTCGAGAAAAACCGTTGTCGAGTGGGGTATTTGTGGTGCGAGGTCCACAAGGTGTCGGCAAGACGTCGTTTTGTACGGCTATGCTCTGCGCTGATTATAAAAAATGGACGAAATGGCGAACGGAGCAGGGACAATCCCTTGCAAATTCTTATTTCCGTGATAACGGAATAAAACTGAATATTTCCGATCGTTTGTATTTTTCGAGTATCAAAATCCTATTGAATAAACGGAAACGGTTGTATACGCATTACGTTGATGTTCAACGTTTGGGTTTACCTAATCCCGATTTCAAGGTACAATATCTCCCGCGCGGCTCCGTCGTGTATATCCAAGAAGCAGACGTATTATTATTTTGTCGAGATTATGAGACTTTAAACAACTATTTGATCAATCTATTAAAATATGTTCGTCATAACCTTTTGACGATCATCTTTGATTGTCAGGTAGATAGCGCGTTAGATAAAGCGGTAAGAAGATTAACGGTCGGGCTATATCATATCGAAACGAGCTACGACGCGCGCTTTTTCCTCTTCTGGAAAATGCGCCGTTGGAAGTTCATTTATATAGATAATCAAATGAACGAAGCGGTAAAAGAGCTTGCCTCTGTCGGTGTAAAAATAAAATTTTCTGTCGTGGAACGCGGGCGGTTGCGTTTCATCGGTAACGTATTTGATAGGTATAATAGCTTCTCGGGCGTTCCGTATTTCCTTTGGGGAATAAATAAAGTCGGGTATGAGTATTTAGATTATCCGCGGGAAACGTTCAGGATAGACGATATAGAAAACTTCGTGCAGGTTCATCCTTTGGTTCGTCCAGAAGGTATGATTAAGCCCAAGAAGGCGAGCGAAAAAGCGAAGCCGAAGAAAGAGGAATCGGAAAAAAAAGCCCTTCCCCTTATAAAGGTTTCGCCCGTTAAGAAATCGAGGGGCAACGCCCCCAGTAGCCCTTCCACGGGTCGATTTTAGGGCCATTTTGCGATAGCGTAGCCAGAGGCGTAAATATATAAAATGAAATTTGGGAGGTCACGACTGTGGCAAAAAGCAAAAGGGAAAAACAGGGTAAGCGCAGGCGCTGTTTTTCCCTTTTGCCTCGTTTGAGTACCAAAAAGGTACCATAAAATTTAATAAAAAAGAGGTTTAATTATGCGTGTATTAGTAGCTTGTGAAGAAAGTCAACGTGTAACGATAGAGTTTCGTAAAATGGGGCATATTGCCTTTTCATCGGATATTAAAGATTGTTCTGGCGGTTTCCCCGAATGGCATAAAAAAGGCGATTGCCGAGCAGTCATCGATAGTGAATGTTGGGATTTGATTATAGCACATCCTCCTTGTACATATTTGGCGGTTGCAGGTGCTTGTAATCTTGTGAACGCTCGAGGCGAAATTATAAATCAGCAGCGTTATGAAAATATGCTTGAAGCGCGTGATTTTTTTATGTATTTTTATAATCTCACTGGGGTTAAGGTTTGCATAGAAAATCCTCGCCCTATGGCTCGTGCAGGTTTGCCCCCTTATAGTCAAGTAATTCAGCCTTATCAATTCGGCGAAAATTACAGTAAACAAACAATGCTTTGGCTAAAAGATTTGCCTTTGCTTATGCCTGAATGTTACGCGTTAAGTAAACGGTCTTTCGGGGAAAGTTGGTGCGCTGTTCATAGGAATGCGACAATGCGTAGTAAGACGTTCACCGGCATTGCGCGTGCTATGGCTAAACAATGGGGGGATTTATAACCTACTAAAATAAAAAAATAAAATAAACGGGCAAAAGGTGCAAATAGTGCAAAGTGTATTAAATATACAATATCAAATAAAGGTTTATGAAACCTACCGAAAACGAAAAAAACGCCCGCACCGCTTGGGGCTTGTCCAAGCGGTGCGGGCAAAGGTGCAAAAAGGTGCAAAAAATAGGCAAAATTATTCCGGCAGTATGCCGGGGACGAAAAGAAAAACTTAGGGAGATAAAAAAATGTATTTAAAACAATGTTTAGTTACTTCAAACGTAGAATTTTTTAAGGGCGATATACAAGAAATCATAAAATCGCATAAGACTATTAAACAATGGGCGTATATCTTACACGATAAGGACGATACGGCAAAACATTATCATATTTATCTTAATTTTGGCAGTTCAGGAGTGGACACAAAGCAAATAGGCGGTTGGTTTGGATTGCAAGAATCGCAAGTAGAGAAAATCAAGGGCCGTAAGTGGAACGCTCTTGAATATCTGCTTCATAGCGATAATAAGCAGAAGTATAAGCATCAGTATGAGGCTTCGGAAGTAATAGCGAACTTCGATTTTGAAACGGAGATAACGAACGCAAAAATTTTAGGCGATTTTGAAAATTTCAGCTATGCGGAGCAGTTGGACTACGTACACGGTTTACCCGTGTCGGAAAAAACATCAGCGTTTTCAAAATTGGAAAAGCTTTGGAAATTGCGCTGTCAATGGCTTACGCTCCATTCCGATCGAAAAATAGAAGTAATGTTTATTTACGGAAAGGGTGGAACAGGCAAAACATATTATGCGAAAAAATTGCTTCGCCAGTTAAAACTTGATTTTTGTATATCGTCGTCTTCAAACGATCCGCTTCAAGATTATCTCGGACAAAAGGCGATTATATTAGACGACTTCCGCGATCGTTCGTTTAAAACGTTCGAGGATTGCTTGAAAATGTTAGATAATGATACTGCTTCCAGCGTAAACAGTCGTTTTCATAATAAGGTATTCAATGGAGAAATGATAGTTATAACTACCTCCATTCCGTTAAACTATTGGTTTCACGGTAAAAATAGCGACGGAAAATATTTTTCCGTAAAAGATGAGGATTTTTGGCAGTTTTATCGCCGAATATCGTGCTATGTACATATAACCAAGGAAGAAGTTACGGTTTACAATGAAATAGATGAAAAGGGAAATCCAAGTGGTTTGGCGCAAGTTTTTAAAAACGAGCTTTTGGAATTGCAAAAGCAACCGAAAGAAAAACGGGATTTCGGAAAAATTTTCGAGCAAATATGCGAACCTGCAATAACGGATATTTTCGATAAAGAGCAATTAACGATTGGATATCCAGAAGGTAAAGGAAAATTCAAAGCATCAGTTTAGTTTTCTGCTCCAAAGGATAGGGGAGGCTTTGTAAAAAGTGGCAGTTACGGACTTGACAAACAAGGTCACCCGTGCTATAATAGTAACCGTAAGGTGGTTAGCCTAATTCTTTAAGAATTAAAATGATCGTGTAAACGATTTTTAAAAATATGAGCAACTTCTCAGGGTCTTTCATATTGGCTAACCTCCTTATTTTCTTTTCCCCGTTCTGCACGGGTGAAGGAAGCTTGTCAAGTTAGGGGAGTAGAGAAAACAACAAAATAAAAACGCTCCAAGCGGGGCGTTTTTTGTTTGACAACGTCGAAAATGTATGCTATAATGCAATTAAGCAGCAAGGGTTACTCCCGTAGGCGGTTAGCACTTCCGATACAAAGGAGGTGATTTTATGAGAATTGAAATTATCGTTCTGGAAGCTTTTTTGAAAGCAGGATACATAACTTCTTTTCGAGTTACGAAAGACAAAATCTATGTAACCATAAAAAAATAACCGCCCTCGATGTGGAAGTCACGGCGGTTATTTTTAATAACTGTTTAGGCTAACCGTCAACGGTTTAACCTTTGCTGTGGTTTTATTATATCACGGAAAAATAGAAAAGTCAATAGGTTTTTAGAAAAAACTGCGAAAAAGATAAAAAGGACGGGTTACCGTCCTTTTTGTTTTACCAAGGAAAAAATTTTCGTTTGCTTGCTTTTTTATCATTTTTATCTTCGTTGGAAGAAGATGTTTCGTCACTGAAATTTATAGAATTCTCTCTAATAAATTCTTTCCTTAATTTTCGATCAAGTGCGGTATCTATATCCGCAGTGTCTGTTTTTTCGTATGTACAAATAAGTGTTATGCCTAATTTTTCGTAAATAGGTAATTTGAATTTTTTTGTTTTTTGGTATTGGATATTATTTTCATTATAACCCCAGTGTTCGATATATACGTGTTTCCCGTCATCTAAATAGTTCGGTAGAAAGAAATCTGGGTGTAATACTTCCTTTTCTGAGGCACCGTAAGCAAGGGCTTTTTCATAGGCGTGCGATATACCGTGTTCAAATAAATAATTATCTATTTCACGTTCAGATTTACTTTTTACGATATGTCCGTCTTTGCAAGTATAGCGTCCTTCATAGTTTTCGTCGAGAAGCTCCACATTTGAACAGGCTGTTATTTTAAATAAAAGTTCCTTGTCTTTGTATTTGTGAAAACAAGTAGAGCAGAAAAGAAGCCCATCAGTTTTTTTTCCGCAAGTGATACATTTTGATTTATTTTGCTCGTTTATAATAACCACATTGTTTTCTTCTTGCGGGGGAATAGTAGGAGCCTCATATTTTTCTTGTGGCTGAATATTTTTTTCTTCTTTTTTCTTTTTTATTTTACATTTGCAAGTTTTGTTTGTTTCATACCAAGATTGACAGTCGGGGCATTGTTTAATTTCATTGTTAAATAACATTTGGCTATGAAATCCGCAAAGTCCGTCTTTTCTAGGATGTTTTCCATAGACTAAAAATGTATCTTCTCCGCAAATAGGGCAAACGTTTTTTTTCATACTTTCTCCTTAAAATTTTACGTTACCGTTATGGATACCGTAATTATTATAAATTTTACTGCCTGTTTCGTCTTCAAGTCCGATTAAATAATCGCTTGAAACGCCAAAAAATAGGCAGAATTTTTTTATGTCGCTTGCTTTGGGTTCGGTAATGTTTAATTCATACCGTGCAATTGCAGCTTGTGTAATTCCAACCATTTTTGAGAGTTTCATTTGTGAAATAGCTTTTTCTTCTCTCAATTCTTTTAATTTTTCACCTAAATTATTCATATTTAAAATTTTATCATAAAATATGCAAAAATGAGTTGACAACTCAAAATCGAGTTGATATAATATAATAAACAACTCATAAATGAGTTATGGTCGTCAAACCAATCGATCCCGAAATAGCCTTGCTTGTTTCTCCCAAAGTTTCCAAGCGAGGCGCGGGGGAGATAAAATCAAGGCAATAACCGAGAGAAAGGGAAGATATGAAAAGAAAAACCGTTCCCGCATAGGGGAACGGCTTCACGATTGGAAAAGGTTTAAATATCGCTAATAAAGTTATTTACGCTATTTTGAAAATTAGAAATTTTTTTGTTTCTTTTATTGTACTCATTATGGTAAATTTGAGAAGCGTTAATATAAATTCCTTTTTTCCTAGCTTTTTGTATTTCTTTTCCGGTTTTATTGTAAGAAATTTGTTTTGCTTTTTCGCGCTGGTGATTGGCGTGTGTATTGTTTACGAAACGCGTAATACCTTTCACAGTTGCGGAAATTAAACCCATAACCGTTTTCCTCCTTTAAATATTTTTGAGAGAGAATTTTTTCGACAAAAACATTATATCACAAATTTTACGAAAAGTGAAGTGAAAACGGTTGTGCGGTTTTGATAGGTCAACGAAAGATAGTTGAAAATTTTGTGAATTTATAAAACAAAGGGCAATAACCGCGAAAGCGGATTGTAAATAAAAATAGCAGTCCGTTAAAAAAAGGAAACGGACGAAGGAGTGTAAAATGTTTGTATTTGTAAAAGGCAAGGAGGATGTCTCCAAAACTACGGGTCAAGCATATCAGATGCTTACTCTGGCGCAGTACGTAGAAGTCGGCGGGAAAGTTAAGGTAAAGGTAAAAGACGTCTTTCCTGAACGTAAAGTAAATCTTAACGATTTTGAATTCGGCGACATTGTAGAATGTACCTACGAAGCCCCCGAGTTTTACGGAGATTTTCCTAAGCTTATTTCGGTTGAGCTTATGTATCAATCGCCGTACGTTGAGTTATTGAAAACGTACGGAAAGGCGAAAGAGAAAGAAGCGCAAAACAAATAAATCTTGCCAGAGATTAAAAAAGCGAATCTTGAACGGGGAAAACCGTTAAGAGATATAAAGAACAAAAGATAGCTTTTACTGCTGGCACGGTAAAAGCTATTTTTGTTCGTAAACACGAAAATTTGGGGACAATATGAGCGAAAGAATAATTGAGCCATTGTTATGGTATGTACTAGGGGAAATTATGGAAATCGGCTTAATACTGTTGGCGATTGTATTTGTTATCGGGACGTTGGTCGTTGGATTTCAGCAAGACGAGATACAAAGCTTATTTGTTGAGAGCGATTGGCTTACGCCTTGGGAAAAGGCAGAGAGGAAAGCGAAGAAAAAAGCGGAGCGTGAGGCAAAGAAAGCATTGAAAGCGCGGAGGGCGCGGAAATGGTAAAGAAAAAGCCGTATAAACCGCCGATTATTATCATTCGGCGAATAGAGAACGAAAAGGGGAAGCAAGTATGAAAAAGTTTTTAGCAATCTTGTTTACAGCGATATTTTTAGCTATTGACGTCGTGGTATTATGGGCGGTCTTGAAAAAAGACGAGTCAGCGCCGAACGTTCCGCCGGTGGACGGCGGGCAGATGGAAGAGCCTATGGGCGATGTTGAAATAGAAGTGAACGGTGTATATCAAGTGACAGTAGGCGGGGAAGCGGTTGAACTGGGTGCCGAAGAAGAAACGGTCGTGATATACGGCGGAAGCGAGGGGGCGACGTTACGAGCCACAGGCGAAGGAAGCGGAGCAATTAGAGCTTCGGCGGGCGGTCAACTTATCGTAAAAGATTTGACGATAGAGGACAAGCGGGCGAACGCTTACACGAACGCGTATTCGAATTATTTGCGTTTTGGCGGAAAGGTGCGGTTTGAAAACTGTACCTTTAAGGACGTTATTTACGTGAAAGACGATGCGGAAGCGGAGTTTATCAATTGTTCTTTTAATTCTCCGAAATCGAAATATTATGCGGTATGGGTCGGCGATGGTTCTGCAATCTTTGAAGGGTGCACGTTCACTGGGTATCGAGGAATGAAGATACACGAGTTTGAAGAATATGCCGAGGACGTGACGAAAGTAACAATCAATAATTGCGAGTTTCGTGATTTGAGTGAAAAGGTAGGTATAGCGATCGGTGTATTTACGGTGGAGCCGTTGAAAACGGTTGTGATTGTTACAAACAGTCGATTTATAAATAATCAAGCGTGGGATACAGTTGGTTCTTTGGCGGGCGTAGATAGTTTTTATGAAACGGATATGTATACAAACGAATACGTATTCGTAGAGAAAAACAACGTAATACAGTTTACGGCGAAAGCGGATGACGAATACTGGACGCCGAATTATTAAAAGAGTACCTTAAACGGGGTAAACCGTTAAGTAATAAAAATTTAGACGGTGGGAAAGACCACGGAGGAGCTATATGGGAATAGTCAATATTTTCAATGGTAGTAAGGGTAGGCAAGCTACGGGAAAACGTAGTGCAAGCACCACGCGAGGACGTGGCGGAACGAAGAAGGGTGGCGGTAAGTATTCGCAGGCGCAGAAAACGGCATACGAAGCAGGGCGAGCGTATGAATTGGGCAAGAACGGCGGTCGCGTACAGTTAGGCTCGAAGAGGCAGGAAGAGAGTTTCCGTGCCGGTGTAAAGAGCGTAAAAGACAAGAAAACGGAGGAAAAGTAAAAAATGGCAAATTATAACAGATACAACCGCGGAGGCGGTAGTGACAGAGGGTTGATTGCGACGATCGTTGCAATTGTACTTGCGGGGATATTGGCAGTAGTCGCAATTATCAATTGGGACGGAATTAAGACTTGGTTTAAGTCGCTTGGAAGCGGAAGTAACATTGAAGCCCCTGCGGGGGATGAAGACGGCGCTGGAAACAGTGGCGGAACGTCAGATGATTTCACGGACGGAAACGACCAAACAACGGAAGAAGATACGTTTACGTTCGATCGTACGTTTTTGCGGTATACCGGCGCGGAAGAAACAAGCGGCGTAATTACAAAAATGACGTATGAATGTAACGTGCCTTATGAGTTAGGGCGTGAAGTTGCATTAGACCCGGATAAAATTTTCAAATGTACGCTTTTAAATTATTCGACTATATATCAACCGCATATAGAGGCTGGTTACAGTCCCGAAGAGATTTTAATGGAAAGATACGAAAGCGGGAAGCTTACGTTAAATTTCGATGCTGGTGCGGACGAATGGACTCCCGAATATAACGTAGACCAATACGGAAATAGACGTTGTGTATTGAGAGCTACGGTTTCTCTTGATTATGCGGATTATAATAATCGTTACGTTCCTGTGTTTTCGGTTGCAACGAGAAACGGCGAGAATGTGACTTTCCAAGCTGCGGATTACGGGGATAGAAATTGGGACGATTGGTCGGTATCGCCTTCGATTGTATATCTTGCTTCGTCTGTAATGAATCAGATGACCCGTAGCGTAACTTATCATAATACGGATCTGTGGAATATGTGCGACGTGGTCGTGCAGAAAGGCATAGCGCAAGCGCAAGGCGTAGCGGAAGCGGATTTCGTGGCAGTTGAAGCGGATCCTTCTATTGTAAATTTAGGGGCTTCCTCGCTATTGACTGTGAATACTTCGGACGTTTTGACGGTTAAAGTAGGTGAAACGAAGAAATTGAACGTTGTTGTATCGCCTGCGGTTGATCTTCAAGTAAACTATTTCGCTAATAATTCGGATATGTTGAACTGGGACGGTTACGTCGTTACGCCCGACGGTCAAATAACGGGTTTAAAAGCAGGAACGTATACCGTTTCCGTAACGATTGCGGGCGGTGGTCGTTCTTACACGGTACAAGTTGTAGAATAAGGGAGAAAAGTAAATGAAAACAGCGATAAGAAAAAAAGTTTGGAGGAAAATAAAAACGGCTTTAAGCTTCTTATTGCTGTTTTTTGCTACGTTGGTGCTGTTCTGCTCGTCCATAATGGACGGGCGGAGCGTGCCGATGGGCGTTAAGGTACACGCTGAAAGCAAAACTTCAAGCTACGAGCAATCGTACGTCATGGATGATTTAAAGGGAATGACGATACAAGGGAATGCGTTTAATATAGCGCATTACGGATTTACGAGCACGAAGAAAGCGAACGTACTGACGTTTGCGGAGTATTGTTATTCGTACGATACGGAGAAGCAAGGGAATTTTGGGTTATACGTATACGTACATAATCCGAACGGATTATATTTTTCGGATAGCGTATTAAATCAAATATCCCTGCGTATTAACGGTATAGGCAATTTTAAAAAATACACTTTGGATATGCTGTCCGTTTGCGAAGAAACGGACTATGAACGGCTTTTTTATAAGTTTGCGATACGGTTGACGGACGGGGAACGGACGGATATATTAACGAAGCTTTCCAGTTCGTCGCGTGTATACGAGATAGGTGAGATTGAATTATTACAGAGCGGAAAGGCAAATGCAGCAGCGTATGCCGTCGGCTCGATTTATCGTTATAGCGGATATGCAGCGGGATACGGTGCCGTAGATACGGCAGGCAGTACGTTGAAGTATACCCGTGAAGATATGGAAACATTGAGTTTGGACGTGCATCCGACGTTTTACCGTCCAGCGGGAACGAACGGCAAAAACGATTATACGCAAGATAGCTTGCATTCCGTGTATTTTGCCGTACCGAATACGATTATACAGAAATACGGTAAAATGACGGCGGTTCACGCAACGTGGTTGAGTGCAGTTCTTGCGCCGATATTGGTTACGGGAAATTATGAAGCTTATCAAGCTATTTTGCCGTATTTAGGGGTAAGCGCAGAAAATCTTGATGATTTAACCTGCTTATATTTAGGCGCGTTTCAATATACGGGTAATGGCGATTATGTAAATTTTGGCTATAATTATAATGATTATGAGTTAATTTCTGCTGTACTTTATAATCGGGCTTATTATGGTTCTGCCGTCGATCCGCTTTGTTCTATTTACTATTCAGGAAGCAGTGAAAAGAGCGCGGATAATTATACTGTTCCGAGCGCGGATTTGTTGGCGGATTTAAAAAATAGCAAAGATAAATACGGCGGGGCACTTATCAATAATAAGTATAGCTGGAAGATGTTCGAAAGTTGTGAATCAAATTTTACAGAGTTCAACATAAAGGCTGAAGATAAGTTTCCTTTGACTAGCCAAAAAATATCTCAAACTTGGTGGCAAAAACTTTCCGGTGGTGGAACCATTGAGGATTATAGTGATCGGTTTAATAATGTTAATGGCATATATGAGGTTAAAGAAGCCGATTTGATTGGAGAAGATCAAGTCGTTGCTGATCGGTTACTTATTGATAGGTGTGATGTTTCTGCATTTAAATCGTATTATAGTGAGAATAAAAACAACTCAACAGTATATTTATTGCGATATCGCATAACGGATTATATTTCGCAAGAAGCAACATTGTTTTTAGAGGAAGATTATGTGTTTGGGGGTACTTTTTGGGAAGAAAAAGATACAAACGCTTATTTCTTCCAGCAAACCGTTGATTTAGATTTTGATATAATCGACGTAACGTTTTCCAGCGAGGGAGTAGATACGGTTATCGCTGTGGTTTCTGACCCTATGGACGTTGTTCATGATGCAACGCCTCCCGTTTACACTAAGCCAGACAAGGAAGCTCCAAGCTGCTTAAACTTTGAAAGCTGTTCGGGTTGTTCCTCTGGTTTGCCTTCGTGGGTATGGGTGCTTATTGTTATTGTTGTTTTGTGGATTATAGGTAAGTTTTTCCCGCCGATTTGGAATGGTATTAAAATCGTGTTCCTAGTGGTTACCGTTCCTATATGGGGTATACCGTGGCTTATTATCAAGCTTATAAAGAAAATTCGAGGAGATGACGAATGATTGAATTAGAGTTGTTTTATGAAAAGGCGGTAGTGGCAATCCGCGAGGAACAAGCGGATTATTTAAAACACCAGCGGTCGCAACCGTTTCCACAGGAATTGCCGACGGTCGATGAGGCGAGCGCGGAGGAGTACGCGAAAATGAAGCTTTTACAAAAGCTGGTGTATCATTTTCATTTACGTAAACAACGCAAAGCGTACAAAAAGGCGTTAAAACGGCAGAAATACCCCGTGGAAGAAGTATTAACGCGCGGGTATAACGCGGGTATAGAAATGAGTTTAGAACGATTAGAAAGAGAATTTAAAGGCTTTAAAAAGCGTATAGAAAATTCCGAAGAATGAAAAAACGTAAGGTAGGTGCACCAAAGGGCGGTTATGTGCATTGGTTGTTATGGAATTTGCCGTCAGAGTTCAAGGGCGCGTACATATATAAGTACGATGTAGAAAGGCGGGTAGGGGAAAACTATGTCCGACATAATTATACCTTTTATCGCAAGAACGGGCGCAGATTATATGACGTTTTCGTAGTAGTTCAGACTTCAAAACATTACTGGCGAGTAATGTATACGAATGTCGAAACGAAACAATACGAGTGCTTCGGCTATCGAAACACCCGTATTATAGCTGAATATATGTTTGAGTTATATAAAAATTCGATGGAGAAAAAAAATGACGTTGAAAAAGTTATCCACTGAAAAGCGCTTCTCTGTGAACAACTTTTTGAAATCGCAGAAAGCCTTATAAATAAAGGCGTACAGCGATTTTTGAAAGGTAAAAAAGAAAAGTTGACGGAAAATTCTCCACGAGGGGAGAGGAAAAACATTTCGTAAAATACAGCTTTTACGAAATGTTTTGGGCTAAAAATATGGAGAATATGGGGAAAGCTTGTTTTTCTATTTTGAGATTGTATTTTTGATTAAATCTTCAATTTAATATTTTTTGAAAATTCCGTAAGAATACGGCTTAATTTTTATTTCTGTTTCAAAAACGGTTTCGGAAATTAAATCCGTGGTTTTGTACGGCATTTGTAATAAATGCGTTTTTGAGCTATTGTTTACCGCAATGTATATCGCTCCATTCTCATTCTCACGTGCATAAATCAATAATCCGTCCGCCGTTGTAATTTCTATAAATTCTCCGTCTTTGAATATTTTTCGATTAGTATTTCGAATTGCGCCGAGTTTTTTGTAAAAATCTATTAACTCCTCGTTTTTATTATCCCATTCAAAACAACGACGGCAAAACGGATCGATATGTCCTTCCATACCGTTTTCATCACCATAATAAATACACGGAACACCTGGCAACGTGTATTGTAATACGGCTGCCATTTTCAGCTTTTTTATCGCAGCTTCTTTGGCTGTTTCGCTTAAATATGCGTTAGAGCTTGCCATTTCATCTTTATTATGACAATAAATGCCACCTAAAACAGTTAAAATCCGCGCGGTATCGTGCGTGCCTAAAATATTCATCAGGCAATCAAGCGTTTGTTTGGGATAATGGTCAATCAAATTGCGCACGCAACGTAATAAATCAACGGCTTTTTCGCTGAAAATATAATGAATGATCGCTTCTTTCAACGGATAATTCATTACGCTGTCCAGCTCGTAACCCTGTAAATATTCGCGTCGTTGAGAATATGCAATCTTGTTTGAGGCATCTTCCCATACTTCTCCGATGATAATTGCATCTGGGTTTTCGCTTTTAACTGATTTTCGAAGCCCTTTTAAGAAAAAATCAGGCAACTCGTCGGCAACGTCTAATCTATAACCGCCTATTCCAAAACGCAACCATTTCTTTAAAACGCCCTTTTCACCAAAAATAAATTCTTGATATTCCTTTGAATTTTCATTTACCTGCGGTAAAATATCAATTCCCCACCAACTTTCGTACTTATTAGGAAATTCGGTGAAGGAATACCAGCTATAATAAGGCGAATCTTTTGATTGATACGCGCCAACGGACGGGTAATGACCGTATTTGTTAAAATACACACTATCGTCGCCCGTATGATTAAAAACTCCGTCTAAAATCAAAAAAATTCCTTGTTTTTTAGCCTCGTTGATCAATTCTAAAAACTCGTCTTCCGTTCCTAAAATTGGGTCAACGTGCATATAATCCGAAGTATCGTAACGATGATTGGAAGCAGCCTCGAATATAGGATTCAAATATACGGTCGTTATTCCTAATTCCTTTAAATACGGTAATTTGCTTTGGATTCCTTTAAAATTACCTCCAAAAAAATCGTTATTCAAAACTTTTCCCTGATCGTTTGGGCGGTAAGTAGGCGTACCGCCCCAGTCTTCACGGATTACGCGCCCTTTTATGTCTGGCATAGTACCCTCTTTGCAAAAACGATCGGGGAAAATTTGATACATTATCCCGCCTTTAAACCAGTCAGGCGTTTGATAATCTTTTGAAGTTACCGTTAATAGAAAGCCTTGCGGATACTCCGTAATACATCCCATTTGCATATCCCCGCAGGAAATAAAGCCCTCTCCGTCTACCGAAAACGTATAGAAATATAAGCCGATTTCATTTATACGAACAGAAACGGACCAACCAAAAGCCGTTTTTTGCATCGGGTAGGATTGTGCTTCTTCCCCGTCGCGATTGAGTAAAAGGAAGGCGTTTGTATACGGTTGCATACAATCTTCTTCCGTTGGAGTTTCCTGTATTCGCTCATTTCCATTGGGATATTTCAACAAAAACAGGTTAAATCGTACAATTTCGCCTTGCGCAATCGCGCCCACGGTGCTTTTACAAGCTGTATTTAAAGGGTTGTAATATATTTGTAAAGCCATCTAAAAGTTCCTCAATCTAAACAAAAAGCCGTAAATAAATTTTACGGCTTTTTGCCTAAGTTTATACTTAAAAATCGTAAGTTTTAATGCAAGGGTTTTAAATTCCAAATATTCTCTGCGTATTCTTGGATACTTCTATCCGCGGCAAAGTAGCCTGCTGCCGCAATATTCCGCAACGCTTTTTGGTTCCAAAGCCGTTTATCCGTTGCATACAAGCGAGAAAGTTCTTGCTGCGTTGCCAAATACGACTGATAATCCGCCATACACATATACGGATCGGCAACGGGTGTCCCCGTCAACAAATAGTTGGCAATATCAGCAAACGACTCGCCGTTAAAGCCGACTATAAGTGCTTCCACGACTCGGCGAAGCATCGGGTCGTTGTTGTAGTATACGCTTGCAGAATAGCCGTTTCTCCATATTTCAGACACTTCCTCTGCGTTTAATCCGAAGATATAAATATTATCTTTTCCAACGTGTTCGGACATTTCAACGTTTGCCCCGTCAAGAGTACCTATCGTCAGCGCACCGTTGATCATAAATTTCATATTACCCGTACCGCTCGCCTCTTTACCCGCAAGAGAAATTTGTTCGGAAATTTCTGAAGCCGGCATTAACGATTCGGACATCGTTACGTTGTAATCTTCCATATATACAACGTTCAATTTTTGCGATATTTTCGGGTTCTTACGAATTTCCTCGGAAAGGAAGCAAATCAACTTGATGATTTTCTTCGCCATATAATACCCTGCTGCCGCTTTTGCCGCGAATATATACGTTTTCGGTTGCATCGGCATATCGGGATTGTCTTTTAACAGTAAATAATCGTTAATAATATGCAGTACGTTCAAAAGCTGGCGTTTATATTCGTGCAAACGCTTTGCCTGTACGTCAAATAAAGTATTCGAGTCAATAATAACACCCTGTTTTTTATAGGCAAAATCGGCAAATTGTTTCTTTTTAATTGCCTTAATTTCCGCAATTCTCTTTAAAACGCTTTCGTCGTTCTCGAATTTTTTGAATTCTGCAAGGCGGGACGCGTCTTTGGCGTATCCCGTTCCGATGCAATCGTCTAATAACGCGCAAAGTTCGGGGTTGGACTGATTGAGCCATCTTCTGTGGGCGATACCGTTCGTGACGTTGGTGAATTTTTCAGGGGTATAATCGTGGAAATCTTTAAATATACTGTCTTTAATAATCTCACTGTGTAAGCTCGAAACACCGTTTACTTGATGGGAACCGTGCACGGACAGATTTGCCATTTTTACAACGTTATACGACATAATCGCCATGCGCGAAATTTTATCCCAGTCACCAGGGAATCTCGCCCAAAGGTCTTCACAAAAACGGCGGTTGATTTCTTTCAAAATCGTATAAATTCTCGGCAATCTTCTTGCGATAAGGTCTTCCGGCCAAGTTTCCAACGCTTCCGCTAAAACGGTATGGTTGGTATATGCGCAAACGGAAGTCGTGATATTCCACGCTTCGTCCCAACTCATCGCGTTTTCGTCAATAAGCAAACGCATAAGTTCGGGAATCGCAAGCGCGGGGTGCGTATCGTTGAGATGAATTGCCGCCATTTTCGGCAATAATTTCAAAGAGCCGTATCTTCTCTTGTGATCGGCAAGAATGTTCTGCAAAGAAGCGGAAACGAGGAAATATTGTTGCTTTAAGCGCAAAGATTTCCCTTCCGAATGATTATCTGCGGGATATAAAACCTTGGATATAAGGTCAGCTTCGTTATCGTCTTTCATAACGGACGCATAATCGCCTTGCGAAAACAGCTTCATATCGAAATTCTGCACGCTACGCGCTTTCCAAAGACGAAGCACGGAAACGGCTTTGCTGTCATATCCCGATACCATCATATCATACGCAACGGCTTGCACTTCTTTTGCGTCGCGGTAAATCGACTCTAAACCGTTTTCCGTCCATTTTTCTTCGATATAACCGTCAAATTTTACCGTAAAGACCTTGTCGCTTCTTTGCGTCAGCCAAACCTCACCGCCCGGCAACCAAACGTCGGGCAACTCCGTCTGCCAGCCGTCTACTATCTTTTGCTTAAACAGACCGTAATCATAACGAATTGAATAGCCCATTGCGGGATAATCGCCCGTTGCCAACGCGTCTAAAAAGCAAGCAGCAAGCCTTCCCAAACCGCCGTTACCAAGCCCTGCGTCCGGTTCAAGCTCGTAAAGCTCTTCTAATGTAACGTCGTAATCTTTTAACGCTTCCGCAAAGGTATCGGCTATGCCGAGGTTGTACACGCTGTTTTTCAACGACCGCCCCATTAAAAACTCCATGCAAAGATAATATACTCTTTTTGCTTTTGCCGCTTTGGTAACGGTGTGGAATTTATGACGTTTTTCAAGCATAATATCCCTTACGCTCATAACGACAGCTTTATAAAGCTGGTCTTTGCGCGCTTCCGACGGTGCTACTCCGAAGTAACGGGAAAGCTTGCCTTGGATAAGCTCTTTGGCTTCCTGTTCAGTGAATTTTTCTTTTTCCATATTCTTCTTCTCCTATTTTATTTCTGTGGTAAAACGGGCTCTCTCTTTCCCGTATCATCATTTTCTCTCAAAAGTATCGTCGTAGAGTTTTTTATAATCCTCAGCCGAACGCATCCACGAAAAATCTATCATGGCGGCTTTTTTCATTAACTCTTTCCAGCTTTCCTTGTTTTTATACGCGTCTACCGCCTCGTGAATTACGTAAAGCATATCATACGCATTGCAAGAAGCAAAGGTAAATCCGTTTCCGCCTGCGCCAAAAGGCTTAATACTGTCATATAATCCGCCTGTTTCTCTTACAAGCGGTACGGTTGCATAACGCGACGAAATCATCTGTGAAAGTCCGCAAGGCTCGCTTACCGACGGCATTAAGAAAATATCTGCGCCCGAATATATCTTTCTCGAAAGATCGTTGTTAAACGCGATATTGATAGAAGCTTTTCCCTCGTATCTCCTCCCTAAATCCTTAAAATATTCTTCGTATCCGAAGTCGCCCGTGCCCAACAATACAAATTGAATATCCTCGTGCAGGATATCTTCCGCTACCGTTTTCACAAGCTCTAATCCCTTATGTGATACAAGACGGGAAATCATAGCAATCATCGGCACGTCTTTTACGGGTAAGCCGAGCATTTTTTGTAACTCTGCTTTACATACCGCTTTATTATCGAGGTTTTCCGCACTGTAATTTGCAAACAGGGCTTTATCTGTTTCGGGATTGTAGGAATCCACGTCTATCCCGTTTAAAATGCCCGTAAGCTTTCCTTGATTTTTACAAATAATATCTTGTAAACCGTGCGCGTATTCCGCTGTTGCAATTTCTTTTGCATACGTCGGGCTTACCGTTGAAAACCGTTCGCAACACTCGATTGCCGCTTTCATTAAGTTGATACTACCGTCGTATTCAAGCAATCCTCTATATTCGTCGGGAATACCGAATAATTCACCGAGAATATCCAAAGAGTACTTGCCTTGGTATTCTATGTTATGAATAGTGAAAAGCGCGCGAATAGCTTGATATTCGGGTTTTTCATTATAGACCGTTTTCAAATAAACGGCAGCTAATGCCGATTGCCAATCGTGACAATGCAATATTTCAGGATAATACCCGATAAACGGTAATATTTCCATAACACTGCGAGAGAAAAAAGCGAACCTTTCCCCGTCGTCATAATACCCGTAGCAACCAGGACGTTTGAAATAATATTCATTATCAATAAAATAATACGTAATCCCGTTTTCTTCGCAGGTAAATACGCCGCAATATTGATTTCTCCAACCAAGCGGTACGTAAAGATTGCCTAAAAAAGACATTTTCCTGCGCTGTTCTGGCTTAATATCCGAATATAACGGCAGAACAACTCTTATATCAAATTTCGGGTCTTTCGCGAGTGCCTGCGGTAACGAACCGATTACGTCGGCAAGCCCGCCCGTTGCAATAAAAGGTCTAGCTTCGGAAGCAACAAAAAGGATTTTTCTCTTTCGTGAAATTGCGGGACGCTTTACGCTTATTTTCTTTACGGGAAATTCCGTTGTGGTGGTTTCAACCACTTCCACTGCCTTTTTTGCCTTCGCTCCTTTTTTGCCTGTTTCTGTCATATAAATCTCCTTGAAATTAAAGTCTTGTGCCTTTGGGAATATAGTACGGAAGCGTAGAACAACCGCCCAAGGTTTTCCTGTCGCTGATTACTACGTTCTTATCCGTGATAACGCAATCCAGCGCGGTGTTTTGTCCGATAATATTATCTTGCATTACAATAGAATTGCGCACGACTGCGCCTTTTCCAACTTTTACACCGCGGAAGAGAATGGAATTTTCCACCACCCCCTCTATTTCACAGCCGTCGGAAATAAGCGAATTTTTTACAACTGCCTCCTCGCCGTATTTTGAAGGCGCACTATCGCGGACTTTCGTGTAAATATCTCTGTCACCGAATAATTCATCGCGAACGCTCTTTTCAAGGAGTTCCATATTATGCTTATAGTACGCCGAAACACTGTCAATGCCCGCATAATAGCCCTTGAAATCATAACGGTAGATTTTTAAACTGTTTACTTGTTTCGCAAGGATATCCGCTTCAAAGCTTGTAAATCCGTGGATAACGGAATCTTCTACAAGATTAAGTAAAAATTGACGGTTGATAACCATTACGTTGATGAAAATATCCGCTTTCGTCCCGCAAGACACGTGCGGAGAAAGCTGAATTTCATTGACGCGCCCCTCGTCGTTTGCCGACACCAACATAAAATCGGCTCGATTGCCCACCTTTCCGTGATGGGTTACAAGCGTAATATCCGCATTCGTTTCCTCATGGCGGTCAACGATGTCTTCAATATCTAATTTCATAATACCGTCGCAGTCGGTAAGAACGACGTATTTTTCTTTTCTGCGGTTCAAAAATCCCGATACGCTGTTTAACGCTTCCAAGCGGGTTGTATACAGCTTATCGTGTTTTTCGGAGAAAGGCGGGAGCAAAATCAAACCGCCGTCCTTTCTTGCAAGATCCCAGTCCTTACCGCTTCCGATATGGTCGATAAGCGAACGGTAGTTGTTGCTCGTCATCAGCCCAACGGTCGTAATTCCCGAATTGACCATATTGGATAATACGAAATCAATGATACGGTATCTACCGCCGTACGGTATGGAAGCCATCGTTCTTCTGCGAACGAGCTCAGGTACGTTTTCTTCGTGAAGATTTGAAAAAATAATGCCAATAGCAGACGTAGCCATAATAACTTTCCCCCCTTACGCCAAAATATCTTTTTCGTGTTTTTGCCCCTCGCAAACGGTTACGCCGTTCGCAACGGTAAGACCTCTGCCCAATACCACGATTTCCGCCGTTGAATTTTTTTCGACGCCGATTTTTGCGTTTTCTCCCACGGTAACGTTCTCGTCGATAATTGAGTAAGAAACGGTTGCATTCGCTTTTATAACGCTGTTGGCAAGCACGACGGCGTCTTTTACGACCGCACCCTTTTCAACGATAACGTTACTACCAAGGATAGAATTCTCCACCGTCCCGTCAATTTCGCAACCAAGCGCTACCATAGAATTACGAACAATACCGTTTGCGCCAATATGCTCAGGCGGGGCAAGCGGATTTCTTGAATGAATTTTCCAAGCCTTATCCGCAATATCAAATTCGGGATTGTCGCCAAGCAAATCCATATTCGCTTCCCAAAGGGAAGAAATCGTCCCTACGTCTTTCCAGTATCCCTCGAATTGATAAGAGAACATTTTTTCTCCCGCGTTCAGCATTGCGGGAAGCACATCTTTCCCGAAGTCTTTGGAAGAATTAGGATTCGCCTCGTCCGCTTCAAGGTATTTAAAGAGTTTTTGTGCGTTGAAAATATAAATTCCCATCGAAGCGAGCGTACTTTTGGGCACTTTGGGTTTTTCTTCAAATTGATAGATAGACCCGTCGGGGTTCGTATTGAGAATACCAAAACGCGAAGCCTCGGAAATCGGCACGTTGATTGCAGCAATCGTACAGTCAGCACCCGTATTTTTATGTGCTTCCAACATCGCGGCATAGTCCATTTTATAAATGTGGTCGCCCGATAATACCAGCACATATTCGGGATTATACATTTTCATAAAGTGCAAATTTTGATAAATAGCATTCGCTGTTCCCTCGTACCACGACGAGTTGGTTTTTGCCTGATAAGGCGACAGTATATGTACGCCCCCGTACGTTCTGTCCAAATCCCACGGCTGACCGTTACCAATGTACTCGTTTAAAATGAGCGGTTGATATTGCGTGAGTACCCCTACGGTATCAATACCCGAGTTAATGCAGTTGGATAACGGGAAATCGATAATACGGTATTTTGCCCCGAACGCAACGGCAGGTTTTGCAATATTCGTGGTAAGCGCGTACAGTCTGCTGCCCTGTCCGCCAGCCAAAAGCATTGCAACGCATTCTTTCTTTCTTTGCATAAAGCACCCCCTTAATCAGTTGATTTTTTTCAAATATACACAAGTCATTTTCGGGAGATTGAATTCAATCGAATACTCCTTTCCGTGACTAAATGTTTTCGTTGTAACATAAACGTATTGCCGAACGATACCTCGCCCGCCGTAACGGGTGGAATCACTGTTAAATATAACGCGGTATTTCCCTTGCGGTAATCCCAAACGGTATCTCGTATAATCTTCGCCAGAAAAATTCAAAAGAACGACAATCGTATCCCTGTTTGCTCTGCTTTTGCGTTGATACGCCAAGAAATTGCGGTCGTTATCGTCCGCCGCAAGCCATTCAAAGCCCTCCCACGAATCCTCGATTTCATAAAGAGCAGGCGTCGTTTTATAAATTTCGTTGAGTTCCCGCACAGCCAAAGCTAATTTTTGATGCAACGGATATTGTTTGAGGAAAAATTCAATGCCTTCTTTATAATTCCATTCTTTAAATTGCCCGATTTCCGAGCCCATAAAGTTAAGCTTTTTCCCAGGGTGCGACATCATATACCCAAAAAACATACGAAGCCCTGCGAACTTTTCCTCGTATTCTCCCGGCATTTTACCAATTAGCGAAGCTTTGCCGTGCACGACTTCGTCGTGAGAAATAGGCAGAATATAATTTTCGGAAAACGCATACATCATCGAAAAAGTAAGCTTGTTATGATGATATTGACGGAATAACGGATTTGTCGCAACGTAAGATAAAACGTCGTTCATCCAACCCATATTCCATTTAAAATTAAACCCAAGCCCGCCTATACTCGTGGGCTTCGTAACAAGCGGCCATGCCGTTGATTCCTCCGCGATCATCATTGCTCGCGGGAAAAATCCGAATACCGCTTCATTTAATCGGCGCAAAAACGCCACGGCTTCTAAATTTTTATTTTCGCCGTAAATGTTCGGCACCCATTCCCCCGGCTCTTTGTCGTAGTCAAGATAAAGCATAGACGCCACTGCATCTACGCGCAAACCGTCGATATGGAACTTTTCAAATAAAAATATTGCACTGGAAATAAGGAACGAAACGATTTCATTTCTACCGTAATCGAATTTACGTGTTCCCCATCCCCTGCATTCCATACGGTCCCATTGCGAAGCTTCGTATAACGGCTGACCGTCAAACTCATATAATCCGTGCGCGTCTTTGGGAAAATGCGCGGGTACCCAATCGAGGATAACACCGATCCCCGCCTTATGGAAACAATCGACCAAATACATAAAATCTTTGGGCTCGCCAAGACGGGAAGTAATCGAATAATACCCCGTTACCTGATACCCCCAAGATCCGTCGAACGGGTGTTCCGTCACGGGCATAAACTCCACGTGCGTATACCCCATTTTTACCACGTAATGCACTAATTCCGTAGCCAACTCGCGATAGGTATAGTAGCTTCCGTCTTCATGGTGTTTCCAAGACAACAAATTAACTTCGTAAATATTTATCGGCGAAGCATAAATATTGATATGTTTTTGCTTGTCCAAATATTCTCTATCCGACCATTTATATCCCGATAAATTGTACAATTTTGAAGCGTTTGAGGAATGTACCCCTGGGGTTTCCGCGTGAAAGGCATAAGGATCCGCTTTATATAGCGTTCTGCCGTCCTGCGTAGTAACCGCGTATTTATATGCGTCAAACTGCTTTACAGCAGGAATAAACAACTCAAAAGTTTCCCCGTCAATCATGCGCTCCATAACATGCGTAGAAGCGTCCCAGTTATTAAAATCCCCCACAACGGAAACGCTGACCGCACGTGGCGCCCAGACCCTAAATAGATAACCGCGTTTTCTATTGTGTACGGTCGGATGCGCACCCATCAGTTCATACGTTTTGAAATTTTCGCCGTGATGAAATAAATGCAAAGGTACATCCGATTGAAATAAACTCATAAACCCTCCACAGGATAATTTACAAGCAAAATTGCTTATATTATCTATTATGTATATTTTACTACACTTTTGAAATAATTTCAAGGGGATTTTTGATTTTTTTTCTCTTTTTTTAATATTTTTTTCATTTTCTTTGAAAATGACTTGATTTTGAACAAAATTTAACCTGTATTATGTTACGCATAATTATATTGTTATGTGAAGCAATATAATTATGTTTGACATAGTATGTGCAATTTTGTCTAAAATAATAAAACGCGCCCAAACTCCCCTGTTTTCTGTGTGGGTTTTGGTACGCGTATTTTTAAATATTGTTTTGTTTCACAAATAATGTTTCACGATTGCTTTAATTTATTTAAAATTTCCGTTAAAGAAACATTCAAATCCGACAGCGAGGTATCATTTCGCAAAAAATAAGTGTTTTCGGTTTTTATTTTTTCTATAGACGAAAGCAAATCATAGTTAAACTGAGCGTTTATTCGGCTTATTGCTTCATTTGCGGAAATACCGTCCCTATCCATGATCGCTTGAATGCGAGAATCTCTATTGCGCAATACAACGAGTGTTGCGTCAAATTGTTCTTGTAAACGGCTTTCAAACAACAACGGAACTTCAGCAAAGATAAGCTTGGATTCTATTTGGTTCATATCGAAAAATAAGCGTTCCATAATTAACGGGTGCGCAATTGCATTTAATTGTGTGCGTTTTTTTTCATCGTCGAATACTATTTTACCCAATTCCTGACGGTCTATTTGACCGTTTTTTACGGCAGAAGGAAACAATTTGCCTACTGCTTCAATATACGCCGCTTCTTTCGTTATTTCTTGGTAAATTTCATCACAGGAAAAAACGGGATACCCTTTCTCTTTTAGTAAGGCAAGTACAAGCGATTTTCCGCTCCCGATTCCCCCCGTAACCGCTATTTTTTTACTTCTAAATTCCATTTAATTTCATTCCTGTTTCACAAACAATGTTTCACGAAACTTATTTCGTTTCATACCAGTTTTGTCCAACGCCAACCTCGACGGTAAGCGGAACTTTTAACGACACTGCATTTTCCATTTCGTTTTTAAGAATTTCTGCAACATCATTCGCTTCGTCTTTGGGGCAATCAATAATCAACTCGTCGTGCACCTGCAATACGAGTTTTGCCTTATATCCGCCCTGTGCCAGCCTATTATACACGTTAATCATAGCTTTTTTTATGATATCTGCGCTTGAACCTTGTAAGGGCATATTCATAGCGGCGCGCTCGCCAAATGAGCGCAAATTATGATTAGAAGAACGAATTTCATTAATCACTCTCTTTCGTCCAAACAATGTTTTTACAAAGCCGTTGTCGCTCGCATTTTTAACGTTTGTATTCATATATTCCTTAACGTCGGAATACCGTTCAAAGTATTTATCGATATATTCTTTTGCTTTTTTTGCGCCGATATTTAAGTCGTTGGAAAGTCCGAATGCACTGATACCGTATATAATACCGAAATTAACGGCTTTCGCCTCGCGGCGAAGCTGTGCGGTAACATCGTTAAGCGGGACGTTAAACACCTGCGAGGCGGTTAAGGCGTGGATATCTTCGCCTTGGCAATACGCTTCAATGAGTTCTTTACAACCCGAAAAATGCGCGAGCAACCGCAATTCAATCTGCGAATAATCGGCGTCAATCAACACGTTGCCCTCACTTGCAGTAAACAGCTTACGAAGCTCACGTCCCTCCTCCGTCCGCACGGGGATATTTTGTAAATTGGGGTTTGCGCTGGATAGTCTGCCAGTCGCCGTGTTATTTTGATTATACCTTGTGTGCACTTTTCCGTTACGAATCAACGGTTTGAAACCTTCGATATAGGTCGAATTGATTTTTTGTACCTTACGGTAGCGTAATATTTGGCGCACTATATCCGATTCATCGGCGTATTTTTCCAGCTCTTCCGCCGTGGTTTTATAATTTTTACTGTCTTTTTTCTTCTTGACTCCTTGTCCTATGCGCAATTTTTCAAAAAGAATTTTACCGAGCTGTTGCGTAGAATTGATATTAAACTCCTCGCCAGCGAGCTCGTAAATACGCTGTGTAATCTCTTTTAATTCTGCGTTATATTTAGCGGAAAATTCCATTAACGCGGAATGATTTACACATACCCCCTGCTTTTCCATATCGTATAAAACGCGCACAAGAGGCAATTCAACGCTATTATAAAGTGTTTTTTCTTCCTCGTTTAAAGTTGCTAAATATATAGAACGTAGGCAGGCTAATCCAAAGGCACGGTTTTTTTCGGGCAACGCTTGTTGATTTAAGCAAAAAGTTAGTCCGTCAGAATTTCCCAAGCCGTCAGCAATACATTTTAATATTGCCACGTCGTCATAGTCCGCTTTAAAAGTAATCCCAAAACTTTCTTCCATGCGGTGCATTACGTCTTTGACGTTATAGGCAACGATTCTTTTATTCCCCTCGTAAATCGCGCGGAAAAGCGGGTATAATTCATGTTCAAAAAAGCCCGTGTCAAGCAAGCTTTCTTTAATGGGGAATATATACTCAACTGCGTTTTCTTGTTTTGTCCATTTTTCAGGATATGCCATAAAGCGGAATTCATTTCCCGCAAAATCACAGGCGATAAGAGTATCAGGCGCTGTATCTTTTAATAAAGTTATCAATGCTTCAATATCGGTAGGATATTGCTCTATCGCCTCGCCGATTCTTATTTCTTCTTTTATGCTCTGTTCCGCTTCGCCGCTTTCTTCAAATATATTCATCGTCAATAACGATTTAAATTCCAACTCGGCAAATTTTTCACGAAGCGCATGCGGGAATGGCGTTTTTAATAAACAATCCCCGATTGTTAATTCGATGGGCACTTCGGTGTTAATCGTTGCAAGCTCTTTAGAAAAATATGCGTCTTGCTTGCCGTTTTCAAGCTTAGTATGCAATGCCCCGTTTATCTCGTCAAGATGCGCGTATACCCCGTCAAGGTCTTTATATTGTGTTAAAAGCGACATAGCGGATTTTTCACCCACTCCCGCAACCCCGGGAATATGGTCCGATTTATCCCCCATTAACGCCTTTAAATCAATGATTTGCAAGGGTGTCAACCCGATTTCAGAAAAAAAGTTATCCTTGGATAATTCAAGAATGTCGCTGACTCCCTTACGGGTAAAGCAAACGTTCGTCGTCTCGTCTACTAATTGATAGGAGTCCCTATCGCCCGTGTAAATGTAAGTTTGCGTATTAAATTTTTTTGCAACCGTTCCAAGAAGGTCGTCGGCTTCATACCCTTCTTTTTCCAAGATTTTGATATTCATAATGCGCAACACGTCTTTCAAAACGGGAATTTGCAATGCAAGCTCGTCCGGCATGGGTTTCCGCCCTGCTTTATAATCGGCATACATTTTATGTCGGAACGTAGGTGCGTGAAGGTCGAATGCCACAGCAAAATACGACGGCTTTTTATCGGAAACAATCTTCATCATCAATTTGATAAACCCGAAAACGGCGTTTGTCGGTAAACCGTTTTTAGTCGTAAAAACAGGCGTTGCATAATACGCTCTGTTTAATAAGCTATTTCCGTCGATCAACACTAATTTTTCCATAATCAAAGTTTCCTATTTTCTTATTACTATTATTGTAACACGAAATAAAAAAAATCGCAAGGAAATTACAAAACTTTTTATTTTGTGTAAATAAAAACGAGCGTTACATGAACGCTCGTTTGATTTAATTTCAAAAGTTTATGCTAATATTTCCGCTATAATTTCGCCCATTTGCGTAAATTGCGCTTCCATTTCACTAGCAAGACGAATTTGCGTACGGCAACGAACAAGGTTGTGCCCCTCGTATTTCGTTGCAAAATAAGTATCCCCTGAAAGATAATCGGTAAGGAAACGCATACCGCATTCAATGGTCATCAAATATGAGCCGTACGGCAAAAGCTCCGCTTCGCGCTTGGTAATACTCGATTTTACAGCCCCGCAATACCCTTCGGCATACGCTTTGAAGAGATTGATATCAAAATGCACTTTCGAGAGGTCTTTTTCGTCTTCCGCTGCCGTAGACGCACCAAAACGGATCGAATCGCCAAAGTCAAACAGCATGGAACCCGGCATAATCGTATCAAGGTCGATTACAGCACGAGCTTCGCCCGATTTTGCGTCCATCAGTATATTATTCAGTTTCGTATCGTTGTGCGTAACACGGAGCGGCAGAGAACCGTCCTTTAAACCGTCCATTGCAATTCCATAGGTCTGTTCGTGAGAAAGAATGAAATCAATCTCTTCTTTGCATTCTTTCGCACGGTCAAATGCGTCAGCTTCTAATGCCGCTTTAAAATCCGCAAAGCGTTTCGGCGTATCGTGAAAACGCTTAATCGTTTCGGTAAGCTTGGACGCGTCAAACTCCGCAAGATAATTTTGGAATTCCCCAAACGCTCTACCCGAATTGCGGAAAACGTCAACGCTGCTTGCCGTTTGATAGGTAACCGTATTTTCGATAAAGTCGTAAACGCGATAACAGTCAGCCCCTTTCAAATAACTTTCGCCTGTTTTCGTAGGAACAACGTTAAGCGTTTCAATCCCACGCGCTTTTAAATGCTCGGTAACCCCGCAAATATTTTGCATTAAGCTATCGGGATCGGGAAAGACACGCGTGTTCATTTTTTGCATTATATAACGCTTTTTATCCGTCGTTACCAAAAGCGTTAAATTGATATGTCCTTCGCCGTACGGCTCGATGCTTTGTACTTCGCCAAGCAAATCAAATTGCTCTGCAACATTTAAATAATCTTTCATGTACTTACTCATAAATATTCCTTTTTGCGTAAAACGCCTTTTATTTCAACATAATAATTATACCGCCTTTTTTATGAAAAACAATAGAAATTATTTCACTGTTTTATGATATTCTTTCGCTGTTTATTTTATTGAAAAAATACTAAAAAATTTATAAAAACGGTTTACAAAGAGAATTAAGTTTGTTATAATATAAATATGGAAACGGAAAAGAAAAAATTTTATATGCACAAAATTTCCAATCTTCTTAATATCCGCAAGATCGTTACTATACATTATCAGGCGTTGGAAAAAAACTACGTATTCCCCGAAGAAACGCACGATTTTTGGGAAATCAATTACGCGGACAAAGAGGATATTTACGTTGGCATAGATGGGAAAAAGATATACTTAAAACAGGGCGAAATTCTTTTTATTCATCCCAATCAACCGCACTTTGTGGAGAGCGGAGATAAAGAGCCAAACCTGTTCATTATTTCCTTTTTATGCAAATCCCCCTCTATCGAGTTTTTCAAGGATAAGCATTTCGCTGTTCCCGAAAAATACCGATATCTATTGCAGGATATTATGTCAGAGGCAACGGAAACCTTTGATTTACCCGATTTTGACCCGTTATTAACGGAATTGAAATTAAAAGAAAACCCGAATTTGGGCGGCGAACAGCTTATTAAAAACGCTTTGGAATCGTTTTTGATTTATTTATTGAGATATTCACAAAACAAAAGCCTTTCGCAAGAATTTTTCGTTTCAAAAATCGCCGATTCCACGGAATTGCAGGACGAGATCGTTCGTATTCTCAACTCAAAAATTTACGACCGTTTTACCCTTGACGATTTACGGGAAGAATTACATTACGGCACAACGCAGCTTTGCACCTTTTTCCGCAAAAAAACGGGAATGACGATTTATCAAACTTACTTAAAATTGAAAATAGACGAAGCAAAAAAGCTAATTCGAAAAAAAACTTCCTTTTCGGAAATCGCCGATAAGCTTTGTTTCGATTCGGTATCCACCTTTACTTTCGTCTTTAAAAAGCACGTCGGAATGACGCCAAGCGAATACAAAAAAAGCATTAAATAACGGAAAACGGGCTTTGACAGCCCGTTATTTATTGCCGTGTTATCTTTCCGTTTTCTACGGTTAATGTAGAATCCGCAATATCCAACGCTGCGGGACGATGCGTAACAATCAAGCAAGTCTTATCTTTTAAATTTTTAATATTCGTAAGCAAACGCTTTTCCGTTTCGCCGTCCAAAGCCGAAGTGGCTTCGTCTAACAAAAGAATCGGTCTATCAGATAATATCGCACGGGCAACGGCAAGGCGTTGTGTTTGCCCTTCCGAAAGTCCGCCACCGCCTTCCGTTAAAGGCGTTTGTAATCCCTCGGGCAGTTCCCAAACAAATTCCGCACAAGCCGTTTTAAGTGCTTGTCGGATTTTTTCGTTTAAGCGTTCTCCGTTTGTTTCCTCGGTAAAAAAGGTGAGATTTTCATATATCGTGCCCGAAAAGAGGAATTTTCCTTGCGGGACGTACGCAAACAAGCCGCGTTCTTTTGCCGATAATGGAAGCGACTTATCCGCATAAGTCAAGGAAACAGCCCCCGAAGTGGGTTCGTAAACGCTTAATAACAGTTTAAATAGCGTACTCTTCCCTGCACCCGAAGCGCCCGTTAAGCATACGATTTCGCCTGTTTTAACGGTTGCGTTTGCGTCTACCAAAATCGGTTCTCTGCCATAGGAAAAGGATATATTCTCAAAGGATATTGACAGCAAGCCTGCATATTGTTGTTTATCTTGTTCGTCAACGAGGATTTCTTCCGTCATCGCGTCAATTTCGTGCAACCGTTCAGCACTGGCAAGACGGGAATAATACGCGGGAATCACCGAAGAAAACGCGGAAAACGGGTGTTGCAGTTGCATTAACAGTAATATTACAGAAAGGATTGAGCCGTAATCGGTGTTATTGTACCATAAAATGCTTACGCTACACCATATAACGGCAAAAATCAAACCAAAATTACTCAATAACGAGAATACTGCGCTCATTCCCGAACGCAGAACGTTTCTCTTCATTCGTTTGGCGTAATAAATATCGGACAGATTTTGTGCTTTATCTTTTGTTTTTTCTTCCGCGCCGTACGCTTTTAACGTCATTACGGAAAAAATACTTTCTTGCATGAAAGAGCGGGACGCGCCGTCCGCCTCCAACACTTCCTTTTGCCTTTTACGGATTTGTTTACGGAAAAATGCGGTTATACCCCCGAATATTCCACCGCAAACCACGTAAAAACAGGTGAATTGCCAGTTTATTGTAAGAAGCGCGGCAATCGCGCCAAGACATTGTACGAGCATACCGACGACGGCGGGCATTAATCCTACCGTATCGACAACCACCTCTTGAATATCCGAAGTCAAACGATTAATGAGTTCTCCGCTATGATACGCTTGGGTTTGCACGTAGTCTGAACGCAAAATTTTAGCAAATATTTTCGTGCGCAGTTTTGCAACCATTTGCGCCCGTAATTTTTCGGCAAGATAACCAGATACGGTTTGAATGGCGATTCGCAGTAAAAGTAAACCCAAAAGTACGGCGGAGAAAATAAAAAGTCTCGTTGACTGCTTATCCGTCGCGCTGTTGATAAGGAATTTCGTCATATACGCAAAAGCAAGTGAAAATACCGTCGTCGTGACGGTAAGTACGGTAAGAAAAATTACGAACGCGCGATACGGTCGCATTTCTTTTTTTATCCACTCTTTTCCGAGCCTCATTTCTTTTGAGCTTGCCATTTGCTATTCCTATGGTAAAATTGTTATTTTTTTAATCCAAAGGCGCGTAAAACCTTTTTACAACCGCCCTTAATTTTTCCTTTAACTCGAACGAAAAAACGACGGGATTTATAAGTTTTCAGTCTTCTTTCCGCATAACGGATATATTTTTTGTCAGTGCAATAATAATGCTTATTCTTGCGGAAAAACTCCGTAAGTACGCCAAAAACGTCCTCTTCGGGAATATGCTCGTCACTGTAACAATTATCGCCGCGAATCAAATATCCGCCGTCAATAGGCTCTAAAACACGGTGTAAAACGTATGCGTCGCCACGCCTGTACAGCGCAACATCTAACCTTTTTAACCGTTCCGTTTTAGGTTTTACAACGATTGTATCCCGACGGTTTTTAAGCATAGGTAACATACTGATTCCAACGGTAGGACCGATATATGCGCCCTTCTCGCGTAACACGTCTTCAATTTTCAGCTTTTCGTTATTCACTGCGAGGTCCTTTATTGTGCAAAACCGTTTGCCGTAATTGTTTCCACGAACGCTTCTACGTCACGGCGGGCAATCTCTTCCTCTACCTCATATTCACCAAGCAGAGCCGCGACACCCTCGTCAACGGTATGTTCTTCCGTAAAGAATTTCCATAAAAATGCGCCCGTTTCATTGAGATTGATCATTCCATGGAACGCTTTACTCATTTCCCCTACGGGTACGACAACACTTTCTCCGCCTACGGCACGAAGCACAAAACCTTTTTTAATTTTCATAATTATATTCTCCCTCTTTATTTATTTGATTGTGTATTTTTTACCCGTCAACGCTTCAAAGGACTTTTGTACGGCTTCCTGTGAAATGTCGCATTTCAACAGCCAACAGGGTGTTTCGGTAACTAACTTATCCGTCAATTCCAAGGTTTTAGTTACGTTTTCCTCGTCTTCGGGAAAAAGGATTTGAACAAAAATCCGACTCGCTGCGTCTGACGGGGACAGTCTTTCAATGGAATTTTCTTTGGCTTGTTCTAAAAAGCAAAGTCCTTTTAAGGGGGCAGAGGTTTTATCGCCTAACCCCTCTTTGCCCATCCAAGGCGTACCGTAAGCGATAAATCCGTCTTTTGTCGATTGTAAAATCGGCTTGTCGCCGTTGACAATCGAACAACCGTCCAAATATTTCATCCAAAGCCCCGTGTGCGTGGATTTGCCCGTACCGCTTCTGCCTAAAAACGCATAGCCGTTGCCCTCGTATTGCAAGATTGCCGCATGTAATAACATTCGGTCAAGCGTAGGCAGCTGCTGACAAATTTTTCTGTATAAACAGATATTTTCAATATAACCGTCCGAAAAGTTGGAAGATACTTCCTTTTCCGCATAAAATTCCTCGTTCGTTACTTTCGCGGAAATATCGAAAGGAGAGGTTTGGTCTTCGGAAACGTACCCCTCGCAAAATCTTTCGGTATATTGACAGCGGTTTTGAATGTCGATACGCAAGCCTGCGATCTCGTAAATCATATCTTTATCCTTATATATTATTTCTTAAACGCGGACGTCGCCTTTTTCGCCAAGAAGATTGGCGTGCTTTGCCAAAATCGGGTCGATTTCGTTTGCAATAAATTCGCTAACCTGCGCGGGTGCTCTGCCGATAAACTTCTTTGCGTCGAGTATCTCGTCGATCTTATCCCAAACAGGCTTAAATATTTCATCTTGCTTAATGAGTTCAATAAGATTATTATCGCCGCCCTCAACTTTTACGTTCTTGCCCGCTTCCATAGAAAGCACGCGGATTCTTTCGTGTAATTCCTGACGGTTACCGCCCGCCTTTACACAACCCATAATGATATTTTCCGTTGCCATAAACGGAAGCTCGGCGCGAATATGTTTTGCGATTACCTTATCGTAAACGACGAGGTTTTCCGCAACGTTCATATAAATATTCAAAATAGCGTCCACCGACAAAAACGCCTGTGCGTTTACGATACGGCGGTTTGCCGAGTCGTCAAGCGTTCTTTCAAACCATTGCGTAGAAGCCGTGATTGCACTGTTCATAGGCAACGAAATGACGTAGCGAGCCAACGAACCGATACGCTCGGAACGCATAGGATTGCGTTTGTACGCCATTGCAGACGAACCGATTTGTTTCTTTTCGAACGGTTCTTCGATTTCTTTCATATTCTGCAAAATACGTATATCGTTCGAGAATTTATACGCGCTTTGCGCAATCTGAGAAAGCACGGAAAGTATATTATAATCAAGCTTTCTGGGATAGGTTTGTCCCGTAACCCCGTAGACTTTATCATAGCCGAGCTTCTTAACGACGCGCTTTTCAAGCTCTTTGACCTTGGTTTCATCGCCGTCAAAAAGTTCCATAAAGCTTGCCTGTGTACCCGTCGTGCCTTTTACGCCGCGAAGCTTAATATGTTCTTTCGCATTGATAAGATTTTCGTAGTCCATTTCAAGGTCTTGCAGCCAAAGCGTAGCGCGTTTGCCAACCGTCGTAAGCTGTGCGGGCTGTAAATGCGTAAAGCCGAGCGTAGGCATATCTTTATATGCAAGCGCAAACTTTTTCAGCTTATCCATTACGTTGACGAGTTTTTTCAAAATAATATCCAAGGCGTCGTCAAGCATAATTGCTTCCGCGTTGCAATTTACGAAACAGCTCGTTGCGCCAAGATGGATAATCGGCATCGCCTTTTTTGCATACGAGCCGTAAGCGTGTACGTGCGCCATAACGTCGTGACGAACTTCTCTTTCGAATTTTGCTGCCAATTCGTAGTCGATATCGTCGGCGTATTGTTTTAATTCGTCCACCTGTTCTTGGGAAACGTTCAGACCAAGTTCCATTTCCGATTCCGCAAGCGCAATCCAAAGCTTTCTCCAAAGCTTAAAACGCTTTTCATCGGAAAAGGCATGTTGCATTTCTTTGCTTGCGTAACGGGTAATCAAAGGATTTGTGTAAATGCTGTTGTCAATCATGTTTTTCTCCTTTCGTTACGCTTTCACAGGTTGCGGGTATTCCTCGCCAAATGTTTCCGCCGTAACCTTTTTCATCTTCTGTTCTTCATAGGGACGGTCGCTCCAATCAGTTTTGGTTTCCGCGATAGCGTCAACCGTTTCCATTCCCTCTATCACTTTCCCAAACGCCGCATACTGCCCGTCGAGGTAGTCAGCATCGTCGTGCATTACGAAAAACTGCGAGCCCGCCGAATCGGGATGTTGCGCACGCGCCATAGAAAGCACTCCGCGCACGTGCGCGATATCGTTTTGTTTAAAACCGTTAGAGGAAAACTCCCCTTTGATATGATAACCGGGACCGCCCATGCCCGTGCCGTTGGGATCGCCGCCTTGAATCATAAAGCCCGCAATCACGCGGTGAAAAATAATGCCGTCGTAAAAGCCCTTTTGTACAAGCGATAAAAAGTTGTTTACCGTGTTTGGTGCTTTTTCGGGATAAAGCTCTGCTTTAAAGGTTTTGCCGTTTTCCATTTCAAACGTAATAATAGGATTTTTCATAACTCTCTTTCCTTAATTTAAATTATTCTTCGTATTTTTCCACTTTGACTTTTGCTTCGTCGAAAAGCTGCATGGAGAATTCATCGGGATATCCGTTCTTATATACAACGCGGGTAATACCTGCGTTAATTATCATTTTCGCACAGATAACGCATGGTTGGTGAGTGCAGTACAGCGTTGCGCCACTGATATTGATACCGTATTTCGCCGCTTGAATAATCGCGTTTTGTTCCGCGTGCACGGCAAAACAAAGCTCGTGTTTCGTACCGCTTGGAATATTGAGTTTTCTACGTAAACATTCGCCTTTTTCCTCACAGCTTTTAATTCCTGCGGGCGCGCCGTTATACCCTGTCGTCATTACGCGTTTATCTTTGACGATTACCGCGCCGACGTGGCGGTTTTCCTGATAGCAGCTTGACCAAGAAGCTACCGTTTCGGTAAGTTGCATAAATCGGCGATCCCATTTATCCATCTGTGCCATTGAAAATTCTCCTTATATCATTTGTGTCCATTATCCATTATACCACGCTTTTTTTGAAAAATCAATCCTTTGAAACGCGTTTTTTATTTCAAGTTTCTTTTAATAAAAAAAATTCGCCAGTTTTTTCCTTTTTTCTGTTTGACTTTGACTAAAAACTGTTTATAATATAACCGTATAAAAAATTACGGCGTATAAAAACGCCGATCTTAGGAGGATATTTTATGAACATCAAACCCTTATTCGACAAAGTAGTCGTAGAAAGCGTTACGGTAGAAGAAAAAACCAAAAGCGGCTTTTTCCTGCCTACGTCCGCTCAGGAAAAGCCCCAAACCTGCCAAGTAGTTGCAGTCGGCCCCGGCGGCGTTATCGACGGTAAAGAAATCGTCATGCAGGTCAAGGTTGGCGATAAAGTGCTTTGCTCCAACTATGCAGGTTCTAATTTCAAAGTAGACGGCAAGGAATTTACTATCCTTAAGCAAAGCGACATTCTCGCTATCGTAGAAGACTAAATTAAGACAATAAAGGAGATTTATAGATTATGGCTAAACAAATTAAATACGGAGAAGAAGCAAGAAAGGCACTGGAAGAAGGCGTAAACGTTCTTGCTGATACGGTTAAAATTACGCTCGGTCCTAAGGGAAGAAACGTCGTTCTCGACAGAAAATTCGGGGCTCCCCTCATTACCAACGACGGTGTTACGATTGCGAAAGAAATCGAACTTAAAGACCCGTTTGAAAATATGGGCGCACAGCTCGTAAAAGAAGTATCTACCAAAACGAACGACGTTGCGGGCGACGGTACGACGACCGCTGTCGTTTTGGCGCAGGCTATCGTTCGTGAGGGTTTGAAAAACCTTGCGGCGGGCGCAAACCCTATTATTTTAAAAGACGGTATTAAAAAAGCAGTTGAAACTGCCGTAACGCATCTCAAAGGCATTTCTAAATCGGTAGAGAGCCCTAAGGCAATCGAACAAGTTGCTTCTATTTCCGCAGGCGACCCCGAAGTTGGTGCGCTTATCGCAAAAGCAATGGAAATCGTTGGCAAAGACGGCGTTATCACCGTTGAAGAAGGCAAATCTATGCACACGGAGCTCAATACCGTTGAAGGTATGCAATTCGACCGTGGTTACGCTTCCGCTTACATGGTAACGAACACGGATAAAATGGAAGCTGTCCTTGAAAATCCGTATATCCTTATTACGGACAAGAAAATTTCCAGCTTACAAGAGATTCTTCCCGTTATCGAACCCCTTGCTCAACAGGGCGCAAAGCTCCTTATTATCGCTGAGGACGTAGAAGGCGACGCACTTGCAGCGCTTATCGTAAATAAATTGAAAGGCGTATTTAATTCCGTTGCCGTAAAAGCGCCTGGCTTTGGCGATAGAAGAAAAGAAATGCTCCGCGATATCGCAACTTTAACAGGTGGCGAAGTCATCTCTTCCGACCTCGGTCTTGAATTTAAAGACGTTTCCCTTGATATGCTTGGCCGTGCTTCTACCGTTCGCGTAGACAAAGAAAATACGACGATCGTCGGCGGTGAAGGCGACGCGGAATCCATCAAAGCGCGCATCGCTTCCATTAAATCACAAATCGCAGAAACCACTTCCGATTACGATAGAGAAAAATTGCAAGAACGCCTTGCAAAGCTCGCAGGCGGCGTAGCAGTAATCAGCGTTGGCGCGGCAACCGAAGTAGAAATGAAAGAAAAGAAGCTTCGTATCGACGACGCTCTTGCGGCAACGAGAGCAGCTGTTGAAGAAGGCTACGTTCCCGGTGGTGGCAGCGCACTCCTCTCGGCTATTCCTGCCGTTAAAAAGCTTGTTGCATCTCTTAACGGCGATGAAAAGACGGGCGCGGCAATCGTATTGAAAGCGATTGAAGAACCTATTAGACAAATCGCAAGAAACGCTGGTTTGGACGGATCGGTTATTGTCGATAAAGTGCTCTCGTCTAAGAAAGCAAACTACGGCTTTGACGCATTGAATAATAAATATTGCGATATGGTAGAATGTGGCATTATCGACCCGACAAAGGTTACCCGTTCCGTATTGCAAAACGCGGCGTCCGTTGCTTCCACGCTCCTTACGACGGAAAGCATTGTAACGGATATTCCCACTCCCCCTGCACCCGTTGCACCCGCAGGCGGCGACATGGGCGGTATGTATTAAGCTTTTTCTAAAAACCTCCTATTATAAAAGAACGACTATTTCGCGTAGCCGTTCTTTTTAATGTGTTACACGGAAACGCCCACGCCCATAAAGCCTGGCGTTTCTGTATAAAGCAACCGATTTTTAACGTTTGTTCGTTAAAAATCGGTTGCTTTGGAGCTACTGGCCGGACTTGAACCGGCGACCTGCTGATTACGAATCAGCTGCTCTACCGACTGAGCCACAGTAGCA